>NZNN01000048.1 GCA_002694895.1 Chloroflexota bacterium | reverse complement strand
CTGATCAATATCCATACATAGCTGGCCAAAGTGCTCTTTTTGCAATTCATCAAAATAATGCATTTAATGAAGGAGAAGGAGGTTTGGGCACAGTTTCTGGTGATAAAGTTATCATTGCTCATGCTCCGCTTATGCCTGAATATGAAGGTAAAAAATTATCAGATATTTGTGATGACTTTGATCTTCCTGAGCAAGAAACTGCAGAAAAAATATTGTCACAAGATCCCCATGCTTTAGCAATTATTGAGGGTATGTGTGAAGAAGATCTTGTAACAATACTATCTAACCCTCATACAATGATAGGATCTGATGGAGTGCCTGCATCAGGGTCAAATCCTCATCCCAGACTATATGGATGTTTTCCCAGAGTTTTGGGTAAATATGCAAGAGATGAAAAAATTATTTCTATGGAGACAGCTATATATAAAATGACAGGACTTCCTGCGAAAAAATTTAATTTAAATGATAGAGGTACAATTGAAATTGGGAAAGCTGCTGATTTAGTTGTTTTTAATCCTGATACTGTAATTGATTTAGCTACATATGAAAAACCNAGAGTATATCCCGAAGGAATAGTTCATGTAATTGTGAATGGAACTTTTGTTGTTAATAATTCAAAACATACTGGAAGTAGAGTAGGGAAAATAATTAAAAGATCATCATAGTATGAAACTAAAAATGCTTAAAGNTGAATATGTTGTTGTTAAATTACCTTTTGATTTTCAAATNCCAGAACAAATATTAAAATTTGATTTTTACAATTTGGCAAGGACTTCTGACGAATTGTCTTTAGTAATAAGAAATGATGAAAATTTTGATTATAAAAAATTTGAATATGAAGATAATTGGAGTATTTTTAAATTTGANAGTTTATTAGATTTTTCTTTAATAGGTGTTTTGGATGGCGTTATAAAACCTTTATCTGGAAAAAATATCAGCGTATTTGTCTTTTCAACATTTGATACTGATTATGTAATGTTTAAAACTGAAAATAAGTTTAAAGTTATTTCAATATTAGAAAATTTAGAATACAAATTTGTAATTTGATATGAATATTAATGAAATAGAAAAACAAATCATAAATTTTATGAGTGTTAATGATGTTCCTGGTATTTCAGTTTCACTTGTTCATAATAATGAGATNGCTTATCANAATGGATTTGGTTATCGGGATGTTTTAAATAAAAAACCAGTTACTCCTAAAACAGTGTGGCCTATTGCATCTATTACAAAATCTTTTACTGCTGTTTCAGCCTTTCAACTAGTTGAGCAAGATAAACTTGATTTGAATAAACCAATAAAAGAATATTTACCTTATTTTTCTGTATCTGATAAATCTGCTTCTGAATCAATTAATTCTGATCTCTGTCTTAAACATGCAAGCGGATTAGGTAGGACAGGGCACCAGGATAGATACAGAGAAGAAAATTATAATCCTTTAATTATCAGACCACAGCCAAGCAGAGAGCATAATATTTATGCAACACGAAAATCATTAGTAGAGAATTTGCATACTGCGAAATTACAAAGCCGCCCAGGGCAATTTTTTTCTTATTGTAATGAGGGATATGCTACTGTTGGGCATTTAATTGAAGTTTTATCTGATATTCAACTGGAAGATTATTTTAATAAGAATATATTTATGAACCTTGACATGCATCAAACTTATACTAATTTTAATGATTGGAGAAATGAAGATGACAGGACTTATTTATATTCTAACCAAAATAACAGTCCTTTTTATACAGGTATTGATCATGAACATTTTTCGGTATTGGAATTNAGTCAAGATTATCAGACTTTTTTNTCTGCAGGNGGGATTTCTACTACAGCTAATGATTTATCTTTGTATCAGATTCAAACTATGAATTTCAAAGATTCAAAATTGAATNTGAATTCTGAATCANTAAANAAAATACAAAATGTAAATATNCCATTTGGAAATTCNGGTTGGGGCTATGGTTACGGTTATTGGGTTTCNTATGCTGATGATATAAAAGTAATTAAGCATTCTGGGGGCTTACCAGGTGTCAGTACATTTTCTATTATGATTCCATCTGAAAAATCTGGAGTTGTAGTTTTAGTTAATAAAAATGAAGTTAAATCAGGAAATTTGGCTGAAATTATTTTAAATATTATGAGAGGAAAAGTTTTTAGGGAAAGCTTAAACGATCCATTGGAATTTAATATTGATAACAAACTTTCTTCTGNGGAAATATTGANAGAATATTTAGGTAAATATGAATTCAGGCAAGGAATTTCAGAAGTAATTTTTGAAAATGGGAAATTATGTATTAATGCTCCAAGCAGACTGGAAGCTGTTCCTGAAAAATTAACTTTAGTTCCTGTTAGTGAAGATAGCTTTATGACTCTTTATGATGGACAGTCAGTATCGTTTGTAAGAAATAACGATGGAAAGATTACACATTTTTTAAATGGTGGTTATCCATATATTAAGATTTAGTCCGTTAATAATTTTTCAAAGAATAATTCTCTGTTTGGTTCCCATTGAGATAATTCAANGTATCCACATTCTTTAAATCCAATATTTTGATGAAATTTTATTGCTACTGAATTTTCAACTTCAGTAGAACTTAATATTCTTTCTACGTTTATTTTCTTCATTTTTCTTTCTAAAAATTTAATCATTTTTTCTCCTATACCTTTTCGATGAAATGATTTGTGTATTCTTATCAAAGATATAAATGGAATATATCCCCAAAGATATTCATACCATAAATATCCTATAACCCTTGATTTTGTNGATGAAATAATTAAATTTTTATTTTTNACAGCTTGCTTTAAAGCATTATATTTTTTAATCTGCTCATTTTTATTGATTGTTATTTTTAAAGATTCATCAATGTTTTTTATTTCTTTTAAATCAGAATTTTNACCAATNCTGATTATTAAAGATTTGTCATTAGATATGATCACCCAATAACTTCCCTAAAATACCTCAGATAATTTAATCCTAATAATTTTTTCAATTCCTCTTCATTGAATCCTTTTTCTGCCAACTTTACTGTCAAATTAGACCAGTCACCAAAATTTTTAAAATCTTTTATTCTATATTCATCACTAATTCGATGTTCTTCTCTGAAGCCNGACCAGTCAAATACATCTGGATTTCTTCTTTGTTCTCCTATTGTGCCAGGCATGGATTCAGGATATTCAATCATTGAACCTGTTTCTGGGCCATTGCCACATATATCACTTCCAATTCCCACATGATCAATTCCCATAACATTAACTAAATGTTCAACTTGTGTTGCAAAATCATCTAAAGTTCCTAAATGTTCATTTTCTTGCATAAATCCCGGAACAATAGTTACACCAAAAAATCCTCCTGCATCAGCTACAGCCTTAGCAAGATCATCATCCTTAGCTCTGTCATGTTTTGCTATAGTATTACTATTTGAATGAGTAATTATGATTGGACTAGTTGATATCTCTANTGCATCCCATCCTACTTGCTGACTGCAATGACTTACATCAACAGCCATATTTAAAGAATTAAGTTTTTCAACCATAGATTTACCAAAGTAAGTTAACCCAGATTTTGTTAATTCTGTACAACCATCACCGACAAAATTACTTAAATTATAAGTTAATTGCACAACTCTTAAACCCAAATGATAAAAAGTATCAACCCGATCTAAGTTTATCCCAAAAGCTAAAGTGTCTTGGAAATCTAATATTAATCCACGTTTATGATCAGCATAAGTTTCTTCTATATCATCTGCTTTAAGAATTAGTCTAAGTTCTCCTTCTAAAGAATCTATAATGCCTCTTGCCTGTGCTATTCCTCTAACTGAGGTTTCAAAAGCTGCATCTACATCCTTAAGACCTGAGGGTGGCCCTGCGTAAGTGGCACTACATACATTTACACCAGCTTTATCCCATAATTCAAGGTATTCTTTTTTTGCATCATCAGTTTTATGAATTTCCATGGCAGCCATACTAGCAAGTACCCCTGCTGCTTGATTTCTTTTATACCCCTTTTGCTCTAATTCATTTAATTTAATTTTCATGTTGTTATTAAATAGAAATCCATTTGTTGCAGGCGGTTGNTGAGAATCTATAACAAGAGTTTTGTGATGTAATTCTAAAGCTTCTTCTTTGGATAAGATTTGCTTTTTATTCTTAGTCATTTGGTTATCCTTTAATATGTAGTATTATAAAAATATTTAGTTATAAATATATTGTTAATATAAATTTTGTCAAACAGCATATTTTAAAAAAGGGNTAGTAATATGAGTAATCAAAATAATAAAAACGAGTTTTTTGATAAAGCAGAAATGAATGTACAAATAAATGTTTCTNCAGCAATGAGAGACGGGACGATATTGTATTCAGACATTTATTCCCCTGCAGAAAAAGGCCGATATCCGGTTTTACTTAGTAGAATCCCATATGGAAAAAATAAACCGAGATATCATTCATTATATATGGATCCCTTGAGAGCTATTCAAAGAGGATATGTAGTTGTTATACAGGATGTCAGAGGGAAGCATACTTCAGATGGGGATTTTGATCCNTTTTTCAATGAAATGTCTGACGGNTACGATACACTTGAATGGATTACNAATCAAGAGTGGTGTGATGGAAATATAGGAATGTTTGGTATTTCTTATCACGGGGCAACACAATGGCTTGCAGCTGCATCTGAACATCCTTCTTTAAAAACTATAATTCCGGGCGTAACCTCAGATTCTTATTTTGATAGCTGGACTTATTTAGGTGGGGTTTTGCAATTTTATTGGGTTACTCATTGGGCTGTTGGTGGTTTGGTATTAGATGATATTAAACGTAAGACTCAAAATATAAATGAGAGACAGGAATTAGCTAAATGGAATTTAGATAATGTTGATTCAAAAAGTTTGACTTCTCCATTAAACAGCCTTCCACCNTTTAAANCAATTGGAAATTTTTATAATGAATGGATTGAACATGATTCATATGATGATTACTGGAAAAAAACTAGCCCTAAAGAATATTTTGACAGGATAAATATTCCGGTTTTAAATATGGGAGGTTGGTATGATGGATTTTTACGTGGAACAATCAGATGTTTTACAGGAATGGATGAAAATTCAGATGATGAAATATCTAAATATCAACAATTACTTTTGGGTCCATGGACTCATGAGCCAATGCCTAAGCCNCTTGCTGGACAAAAACATTTTGGTAATAAGGCTTCAGGTGAGGCTATAGATATTCAGGGAATAATGTTGAATTGGTACGATAATTGGCTTAAAGGGGATGCATATAGTGATTCTTATAGAGTTAAATATTACACTATGCTTGAAAATGAATGGAAAACTTCGTACAACTGGCCTCCTGAAAATACAAGTAAATTAACTTTTTATTTACATAGTAACGGTAAAGCTAATCAAGGTGAGGGAGGAAAATTAAATCCCATTAAACCTGAGAGTGAAAATCCAGATCCATATATATATGATCCTAAAGATCCGGTTATTACCATTGGTGGGGCACATTTAGGTGGAGTTCCGGGGCATTTTGAAATAGGCGTTCACGCACAAACAGAAGTTGAGGAAAGAAAAGATGTTTTGATATACACATCAAAAGTATTAGAAAATCATTTAGAAGTATCAGGAAATGTTAAAGTGAATTTATTTGCTTCTTCTACAGCTGAAGATACTGATTGGACTGCCAGGCTGTGTTATGTGGATCGGTTAGGCAAATCATGGAATATTTGCGATGGAATATTAAGGGCAAGTTTTGCAAAAGGATTAGATAAGAAAAGATTTATTAAACCTAANGAGATTTATCAATATTGTATAGATTTAGGCCCTATAAGTATTAAATTAAATCCTGGCATGAAATTGCGTTTGCAAATTTCATCTAGTAATTTTCCGGCTTACGCTACAAATACAAATTTAAAAAATAACGATTATCCAACAACTGATTTTGTCAGTGCTAATCAAATTATTTATCATGATTCTGATCATCCGTCCAGTTTGGTTTTTGATGGAATTAAATAATTAATCTAATATTTCGATATTTAATTTTTCCCTGTTTATATATACAGGGCATTTTTCATATTTCTTAAAAATTAAATATCTGTTTTTTGCAATTATTTGATAAACGAAGTCAATGAGGAANGTTGGAAANAATTTTATCAGTTTAAAAAAAATGTAGATTCCTGTAAATTTATCTACAATTTTTTTAATGGCTTTCCCATTTGTATGATAATTTCCTTTTTCAATTACTATAATAGAATCTGAAATATCTGACAGATTAAGATCGTTAATGATTTTNCTACCTGATTCAGATTCCATTGANCAAAAAACTATTGTTTTATTATGCGTTATTTTAGTGATAAATTTTACATATGAATTNCAAATCGGGCAAAGTCCATCAAATAATATTAATAATTTATTTTTATTTAATTTAATATGATCCAAAGTAGTTAATGTATATAATTAATATCCCNTGGCTTCTGCTACAGGAAATGAATCAGACCCTCCGTATATAGTCTTATTATCTTGATCAATTACAATCGCTGATGGTCTTGCAAAACTATACCATGCTTCCATATCATCAATCATCTGAATTTTATGCCCCATTTTTTTTAATTCAGAAATTACATTTTGATTAATTCTGTGATCTAAAATAGTTGTTGGCCCACTTGCATCTGATCTTGATGTAGATATTGCTTCTTGTGGTCCCATTCCAAATTCTAGTATGTTAAGACTAAGGTTGGTATTTGCATTATTAACTTTTCTCCCACCTGGNGAACCAACACTCATATAAGGTTTACCATTTTTCTTTGCTAAAATCGGTGCCATATTTACCAGAGGTCTTTTAAAAGGGGCAATAGAATTTTTANTTCCAGGTTTAGGATTGAACCAGATCATCCCATTATTCCATAAAATACCAAGGCCGTTGGATATAACCTTAGATCCAAAACTACTTACCGCTGTTTGAGTACATGAAACTAAATTACCATATTTGTCAGATGTTCCAAAATGTGTAGTGCAATCTGAGTCTTGGTTATAATCCCCATTTACTAAATCATCTTTGTTTGATTTTGTGTCATATTTCCATGCATCATGTATAGATGTATCAGAATAGTAATTCCAAGGATCTCCAGTATAAGAGTTTTCTAATTCAGCTTCGTTTAAGTTTAGTTTCTTGGATATTTCTTTTGAGTATTCCTTAGATAATAATCCTTTAAGTGGAACTTCAACAAAATCAGGATCTCCAAGGTAATGNTACCGGTCAGCAAAAGCATGTCGTGCACCTTCCACAAAAGTATGTAGATATTTCGTACTGTTGTGTCCCATAGCTTTTAAATCAAAATTTTCTAATATATTTAAAGTTTCTAATGTTGTCCAACTTCCGCATGGTGCAGTAGGTCCGTAAACTTCATAATCTCTGAAAGTTGTTTTGAGAGGAATTTTTATTTCAGCTTTAAATTCTGCAAGATCTGTCATGGTAATTAGGCCATCGTTTTTTTTCATATCTTCTTCAATGGCTGCTGCAATTTCGCCTTTATATAAAGCATCTGCGCCTTCTTTAGATATTTTTTCCAATAAATTCCCAAGATCCTTTTGTTTAAATTTGTATGCTTCATGATCAGCAGAACTAGGATCAGGAATATATTTAGGNGGGAAACCATTTGGTAAAAATATTTCTTTAGATCCATGGAATTTTTGTAATTGTTCCATATTTGTTCCAATCATTAGAGCAAGTAACCAATATACATCATATCCTTCTTTGGCATAATGAATTGCAGGTTCCATAACTTGTTCCAAAGGAAGTTCTCCAAAAGTTTCATGTGCTTTACATAAACCAGCGGTTGTTCCTGGCAGAGCAATTGATTGATATCCGTCAGTATTATGATTCCCTTCTACTGAATATGTAGAAATTCCACCTCCTGGCCCCGTTATTTTATACATGTCTGGTTTTGCAGCTTTGGGTGCACGGGGGCCATATTCAATTACAACATTTGTTCCTGCAGGATAATTCTTAATTTGCGAATTTAGGCTAATATGCATAAATCCAACTCCAGCTATAGAGCTATTATTAGGTTCTAGTACTGAGATAGCAAATCCTGTAGCTACGGCAGCATCAACTGCGTTACCTCCTTTTCGTAACATTTCTATTCCTGCTTCAGATGCATAGGGATGCATTGAAGCTACTACTCCATTTTTTGAAATAACTTCATCTTTATTAGGTCTCCANGTACTCCTTAAGTTCATTTGCTTTCCTTTGCTTTTTAAGAATAAATATTAATAATTGACATATTAGAACATATGTTCTAATATCGTATAAATATTATTATATAAAGGAATATTAACATGTCAGATATTAAAGTTACAATCATAGGAGTTGGAGGGGCTGGATGTAATACTATAAATAGGTTGTCGAGTAAAAAATTNAAATATTATAATTTGTTAGCTGTAAATACAGATACTCAGATGTTGGAAACAATTAATCATTCAGATGTATTTGCATTAGGTCCTTTGACAACCAAAGGTTTTGGTAGCGGAGGAAATCCTAGAATAGGTAGATTGGCAGCAAAGGAGAGTAGTGAACAATTTTCCAAATTGCTAGAAGGACAAGATCTGGTTATATTAACAACTGGATTAGGAGGAGGTACGGGTACAGGNGCAACACCAGTATTAGCTTCTTTAGCAAAGAAAATGGGTGCATTAGTTATTGTTATAGCTACACTTCCATTTAATTTTGAAGGACAGACCAGGGCTCAATATTCAGAAAAAGCTGTAAAATCTTTAATTAGATCTGCTGATAGTTTGATAGAAATTAANAATGATGGCTTACTTGGAACAATAGATAAAAAATCTACGATAGATGCTTCTTTTAAATATGCTGATAACGCTCTGATGGATATTGTAGAAGAAATAACAACTGTGATAGGTAACTCGGGTTTGATTAATATAGATTTTGCAGATATAAAAAATTTACTTACAAAATCTGGTAAAACTTATNTTTCTAAATCTAGAATAAATAAAAGTGATCAGATTGATACTATTCATGAGAATTTAAAACAAAACTTACTTATCAATTATGGTTTCAGATCTTCCCGCAGATTATTGCTATCCATAAAATCGAGTCCTAANTTTTCATTAAATGAATTAAATTTAATAGCTACAAAAGTGTCTTCATTTTTATATAATCCTGAAAACATTCTTATTGGCGTCAATAATACTTTTTTTAAAAAAAATATTATAGAAGCAACATTAATTGCCTCTGATTTGAAATTCTCTTTTACTAATAACATGTTGCCTGTTAAACCTAAATCTTTTTCTTATATTTCAAGTAAATATTCAAATGTACAATCAGTAAATGATATTAGCAATTCTAATGATAATGCTATTAAAACGAGAATTTTAAATTTAAGAAAGTTAATTAAAATCCCTATTGGCTTTAATTAACTTTCTTTTGTATTTATAGTTATATCTTTATTCTGTTAAAATTCGTTAAATAAATTTTTTAAAGGATTTAATGAGTTATTTCAAAAATTTAAATTCACGTGAATTTAAAAATTTAGCCCCAGGTGCCAATACACAAACATTTTGGGGCGAAAAAATGTTAATTTCAGTAGTTACAATTGATCCTAATTCTATAGTTCCAAACCATACCCATCCTCATGAGCAAGCAGGAATTTTGCTGGATGGTGAATTGGAAATGATTATAGGTGATGAATCAAAACTTCTTAAACCGGGAGATATGTATATTGTTCCTGGAAATATTGAACATTATGCTACAGCTACTNATAAGGGGGCCAAAGTTATAGATATATTTTCTCCGGTAAGAGATGAATTTAAATATTAAATGAAAATTATTAAAAATTCATATCTCACAGTTGGTGAAAAGGATAAACCCGCATTAGTTTTAATCCATGGTTTAGCCAGTAATAAATTTACATGGAATGCTATTATAGAAATTCTTAAAGATGATTATTTTATTATAGCAGTTGATTTACCTGGTCATGGTTCAAATTCTATTTTTGAAACAGATTTTTCATATTCCAGTATGGTAGATTATTTGTCCAAACTTCAGAGTCATTTAGGAATATCTTTTCAATACATAGCTGGCCATTCNTATGGTGCTTCAATATCAACAATGACAGCCTTAGATAAAAGATTTAAAATAAAAAAACTCGCTCTTTTAGATGGCGGAGTCGTACCTTTGAAATCATCCCCTGATATGAATGATGATAATTATATGTTTAAATTATCACCACCTGATTTTACTAACAGAAAATTTGAAAGTATATCTGAATTTATTGATAATAATTTATCTATTAAATCAAATCCTTATTCTGATCAAATTAAACATGCTATCTTAAGCAATTTCGATCATGCTAAAAAACCATTTCTGGTCCCATTTCTAGAAAGATCAAATCACCTGAAAATAGTAGATTATTTGTGGAATTATAATCCGGAACTTAATTTATCTAAAATTAAAATTCCTACTCTTGGATTAATGGCTTGTAAATTTGATACAATAGATGAAAGATCTTCTCATAGATGTCATTATGCTTCTCTTGTATCAGATAATAATAATTTGATTAATATTACCTGGATACTTAACACTCCTCATGATTTGCAGTTATATGCTCCTAAACTTGTATCACGTAAATTAATTGCACATTTTAAATCTTAACTGTTATTTAATAGCAATGACTCTTACAGGAGATCCTGATCCATCTTCTATTTTTAATGGTAGTGCAATAATTATTGAACCTTTTGATGGTATTAAATCTAGATTACATAAACTAGTTAATCCCATTTTGCCAGCACCATGCATAATATTATGATTTGGAAATTGTGGATCAAATGATGGAGCAATCCCAGCATCTGTACCCACTGTTTCTACTCCAACTCCTAATACATCTTTCTCATTTGCTAATAATTCTGATGCTTCTTTTGATATTCCTGGAGTGTTTGGCATTTGATCGTTTGTATTAAAATTTGCATATGCTTCTGGATCATTGAATCTTGAGCTCCATCCGGTTTTTATTAATACCCAAGATTTTTTTGGGATATCCCCATTTTGTTTTTCCCATTCTTCAATATGAGAAGGTGTTAATAAAGCATTTGGATTTTCTTCTACTTCTTTTTCCATATCTATTAAACATCCATTCCCTATAAACATTTCTACAGGAATTTTATCAACAGAAAATTTATCTTGCCCGGTTACCCAATGATTAGGTGAATCAAGATGTGTACCAGTATGCTCACCTGTTTCAAAGTTATTCCAATACCATCCTGGCCCTTTTTCGTCATATTTAGATATTTCTTTTTTCTTAAATGGAATTGTTTGTCCAAATTCTTCTGGAAGCGTTAAAATTGGAGTCTGTTCATTTAATGGTTGCGTTAGATCCACAATTTCTAATTTGCTTGATCTTATATTGTTAATGAATTCTTCTAGTATCATTTAATTTTCCTTTAATGAATTAATATGTCTTTTAAATTCTATTTTATTTTCTATAAGTCCTAGATCCATTGTAAATTTTTCAGGACCTTTTGCTTCTACTTTAGATACAATTACTGATGCATTATCAATATTGATATTTTTTTCAAACAATGATTTGAAATCATCAATATCTTTGGTTTCAAATGCATTTTTTATTCCCGAGCTTAATGCTATATCTTTTAAATTTGTGCCTGTTGATGTCGCAGTTGGGAATCCGCCAACAGATAATAAGCTTTCATTGTCAAATATTACATGAGTCAGATTTTTCGGGTTATATCTTGCAATTGTTGAAAAAGTTCCAAGATTCATTAATACTGACCCATCTCCATCAAGTACAATTACACTGGTTTTTGGTTTTGATAATGCTAATCCTAGGCCTACCGATGATGCGAGTCCCATACTATGCTCTAAGTAGAAGAAATTTTTTTTATGTCCAAGTGAGTATAATTCCGCTGCTACTGCACCCATATTTGTAATAATTAATTTTGAGTCTAATTGTTTGTATATTCTTTGTAATGCGTCAATTCTTTTCATTATTCAACCATCAGATCTCTGGTTATTAATAGCGCAACAGGTCTTTCAGAGCTCTCTGATAATATTGCTGCTTTATTGATCTTTTTTTCAACTGATTCAGGAGAGTCAATAATATCATAAGGAATATCTAGTGCCTTTAGTGTGCTTTCAGTTCTTAACCCACCTTCTGTTTGCCATGGATCTGTCTCACCCATTTCCCCTCTATAACTAATAATCATTAATAAAGGTATCCGATATAATTGAGCAAGAGAGACAATTCCATTAACAGATGCTAGAAATCCATGGTTTTGCATTAACATAGCAGATTTTAATCCGGCAAAATGCGCCCCTGCTGAAATACCAACTCCTTCCTCTTCTTTTGCAAGTCTTACAAGCTGCATATCAGGATCTTCTTCTGAAAATCTTATAAGATGTACAAGCCATGTTTCAGGTAATGCAGAGACAATCTTGACCCCACAATTTTTTAATGACTTATAAATCAATTCAGAATTTTTTACGGACACTGCCATTCTTATGCTCTAGTTTTGTATTTAAAATGGATTGTCATTATACAATATTTAATTATTTTCATTGTTCATTGCTTGTTTTATATTTTATTTATGTATTTAAATTTATAAACCCTATTACAACTGCATTAAATTCTTCAGGTTGTTCTCTAAATACATAATGACCTGCATTGTTAAATATATGCATACTGGAATTTTTAACATTTGGTAATATCAGGTTTAGGCAATTAATTCCTATTGGATCCCAAAATGCAGAAGGATCATCAATTCCCCATGTTACCAATGTTGGGGTATTTAATTTTCCTTCTTTTATCCATTGATGGGTTTCTTTTTGCCTTTCAATTAAATCTTTAGTAAAAATTTTTTCTTCTAACTCGCTATGTTTTGTAGCAGCCATGATGTTCTTATCTGATTTTGAATATTCTATATTTCCTTCAATCCATTCATCAGTTATATGTTTGTCACCCCAAGAATTTTCTTTGATCATATATTTAATTTTTTCATGCGTGTTATTAAAAGACGGAACTCTGTCAGCCAAATCGTGATAGAAGCTTATATCTTGCATTAATGTTGCGCTGTCAATTATTACTATTGATTTTGTAATTTCAGGATATTCAATTGCTAGTCTAGTTACTATGTAACCTCCTCTTGAATGCCCAATTAAATGAGGTTTTTTTATATTTAATTTTTTTATAAATTCATAGGCATGTTTAACCTGGGTACCCATAATATAATCAGTATTTTTCTTTGGATTGTCAGTGTGTCCTTGCCCAATTTTATCAAATGCATAAACATGATATTTGTCTGCCAGGTGATCAAAATTTAAAAACCAGTCTTCAGCACTAGCTCCTCCTCCAAAATGTCCTCCGTGAATTAAAACTATTGGGTCTCCGCTTCCTTTTTCAAAGTACCTGGTATTAATTCCGTTGATTTCAATGTATTTAGATTGTGATCTGTCCATAAATTTTATTCTTTTTTATATAATGTTATTTAATAATTTTATTTAGTAAAGGAAAGCTTATGAGCCAATATATTAATCAATTTGATCAGAAATCACAAGAAGATGTTTCTGATATCAGAAAAATTGTTGTTTATCTTAAATCTATAAGATCTTTATTAATATATGCTGTGATTTTATTNTTTCTCAATGCATTTTTAATATTAATATTTAATTATTAATATTAAAAATATATANGTTATTCAATNTCNCCTATTTTTTTTAGATNTATGGCTTTTATAGCGGGNATTANTTCTTTACGTCTTCTTGANAAGTGAGTGAACAATATTATTAANGAAATACTTCCGCACCATAAGAANATTATGANTGATTGATTTNTGATTATATTTAAAGCGTTAAGTACAANNGCNCCTATGAATATCCCCCATAATGGACTTTTAAGTATTAATGTTAGAATTGCTATTGTTATCCCTGCACTAATTGCAGGAATTGGGATGGTTATTAAAGTTATTCCTGATGCAACTGCTACTCCTTTTCCTCCCTTAAATTTTAAATAAAAAGGAAAATTGTGTCCTATAACTGCCATTATGGTGGCAAAGTAAAAAACCGAATCAGAGATATCAATATTTTTTCCAATAATTGCTATACAGCTTGATTTTATCAAATCAATTAAAAGTACTATTGNTGCTGCGTTGAATGAATATGATCTGAAAATATTTAACGTACCAGAATTTCCGCTACCGTAGTTTCTTATATCTTTTTTATTTTTAATTTTAAAATAGATATAAGCTGTTGGAATGCTTCCGATTAAATAAGCAAAAATTATATATGTTATGTTCATAGCATGAATATGTTTTAAATTTTAGCATGAAATATTATATCTTAAATTTTAGATTGATATAATCAGAACATATGTTCTATAATATNGTTTTATGAAAAAATATGTAAATAAAATATGTCTTCCAAAATTCCATTTCTTAAATTTACTGCTCATGCGGGATTNCCNTCGCCTGCAGAGGATTTTTTAGAACCTGGTTTGAATTTAAATGAATATTTAATACAAAATTCTGCAGCAACATTTTGCGTGAAAGTAAAAGGGGACTCAATGGTAGGATCNAGAATTACAACTGGAGACATTTTAATTGTTGATAGATCTTTAAGNCCTCAAAATCAAAATGTNATACTTGCNATTTTAAATGGTAATTTTATTGTAAAAAAATTACTTATATCTAATAATGATTTTTACCTTTTGTCTGATAATAAATATGCCAATCAGATAAAAATCAATTCGGAAATGGAATTTTATGTTTGGGGTGTGGTTACTTATGTGATACATAAATTAAGCAGATGATTGCATTATTAGATTGTAATAATTTTTATGCCTCTTGTGAGCGTGTTTTCAGNCCTGATTTGATCGAGAAACCAATTATTGTTTTATCTAATAATGATGGTTGCGTGATTGCAAGAAGTGATGAAGTTAAAAAAATGGGTGTTAAAATGGGAACCCCGGTATTCAAAGTACGGAATTTGATTGTTGAGAATGATATTTCTGTTTTTTCTTCTAATTTTGCTTTGTATGGAGATATTTCTAGGCGAATTATGAAAATTTTACAAAATACTATATTTGATTTAGAAATTTATTCTATTGATGAAGCCTTTATTGATTTTATGTATAAGTCAGATATTGAATATGAATCTTTAAATTTGGTTTCTAAAATAATGCAGTGGACTGGCATTCCTGTATCTATTGGCATTTCTACTACAAAAACNCTGGCTAAAATTGCCAATCATTTTGCTAAAAAAATATCAAGAAATAATATTTTATTTCTTGATAGCGAGAAAATNATTGATTTTTATATTAAAAAAATTGATATAAAAGATATATGGGGAATAGGGTATAGATATAGTAGATTTTTATATGATAAAGGAATTTATACCGCTTATGATTTGACCAAAAAAAATGATAAATGGATATTAGATAATATGTCTATCAATGGATTAAAGACAGTTTATGAATTGAGAGGAATCAGATGTTTTGAATTACAAACATCCGAATTACCTAAAAAAAATATAAGAAACTCCAGAACTTTTAGTAGAGATACCAATGATTATAATAAGATAAAAAAAGCTATTAGCTCTTTTGCATCAAAAGCTTCAGAAAAACTTAGGGCGCAAAAATGTGTTGCATCAACTATATCTGTATTTATAAATACGAATAAATATAAATCTACAAATCAAAATTGCAAATTAAATGGCAGTATAAATTTAAAATTTTCAACAAATGATACTTCAGTTATAATTTCTGAGGCATTAAAGATTTTAGATGAAATTTATATTCCGGGATATTTTTACAAACAAGCAGGTATAATTATTAGTAATTTTTCAGTTGTAAATCAAACTCAATTAGGTTTATTTGAGGATGTTTCAAAAAAAATAAAAAGAGAGAAACTAATGTTTTCTTTAGATTATATAAATTCAATTATTGGAAATGAATCTATAAAATTAGCTTGTGAGGAATTTGAGAGTGATTGGAGGGTTAATCAAAGTAATCTATCTCCTGCTTATACAACAAGATGGAAAGAAATTTTAAGTGTAAATATATAAATTTACGGATCTGAGCAATCCCTTGTGTATCCGCAGTTCGTGCATCTGAGTTTACAATGTAATTCTATCACCATAGCTCCATTGCAAATATCACAATATTCTTTTTTAGTAGAATGAAATGAAATCATATAAAAATATTTTATATTATTAATAATAAGTTGTATGATTTATATTGTGAAGTCAATTATTAGAGTTTAATTGGATAGGAAGGTTATAGAATGTATACAAATTTTGATCTGGACTTATTTAAAAAATTAGGGAATGAAAAACGAATTAGTCAGATTGTTGAAGAAAATTTTAATAATGAATCTGAGTTTTATTCATGGTGGAACGAGAANACAAATTCAAANAATGAATTNAGAACAGGTTTNTTAATTGATAATACAAAAGAATTTGTACTNAAAAGAGAGGAGCATGGAATACCAANNATACAAGCNGAATCAGATGAAAAAATGTTTTTTGGCTTGGGANTGACAATGGCTCATGACAGATTATTTCAATTGGATTATCTGAGACGTAAAGCATTGGGAACACTTTCAGAAGTAATGGGAGAAAAATGTTTGGATTTGGATAAAGTGGCTAAAACAATGAATTTTTCTTCTATTTCAAAAACAGAATATAATACGATGCCTGATTGGTCTCGAAATTTACTAGATCATTTTACAAGAGGAATAAATCACTATATAGATATAATTAATAATTTATTGCCTTCAGAATTTATGATCCTTGACTACAAACCTGAAAAATGGAAATCAGAGCATTCATTGGCAATCATGAATGAATTTAGATATTATCTTACAGTTAGAATGCCTTTGTTATTGATGCCTGAATATGCCAGGAAACATATTTCAGACAGTGATTTATTGAATATTTATACCGGAGGGGAAGCAGATGATGAAAGTATCTTATATGAAAATGAGTATAAAAAAGGACATAATTTAGGAGAAAATTTTGGTGGCTCNACTTCTTCAGCAGAAGATGGATTAGGAAGTAATAATTGGGTAGTAGGCCCTGCAAATTCATCTACCAATTTTCCTATTTTAGCTAGCGATCCACATATTGCATTTGGAGCTGTGTCATGCTGGTATCAGATACACATGACTGGGAAATCTTTTGACGTAATGGGAATGGCATATTCAGGAGTCCCGTTAATTTTTATGGGTAGAAATAAAAATGTTGCGTGGGGGATAACAAACAATATATGTTCCCAACGTGATTTGTATTATGAAAAACTGAATGAAGAAAATCCTGATAAATATTTACATGATCAAAGTTATTTAAATTTTGAAAAAAGAACAGAGATTATTAAAATAAAAAATCGTAAACAAATTGAATTTNAAATAAAGAGTACGGTCAATGGNCCAATTGTAAATGAATTATTACCTCAATGGGTAGATTTGGATACTCCAATTTCTTTGAGTTGGCTAGGTTTTGAATATTGCAGTTTTGTAACTGATGCGTTGAATATTAATAAAAGTAATAATGCAGAAGAATTTCTGAATAGTTTCCAAGGATGGAATGTACCTACTCTTAGNTTGGTATATGGAACTGTTGAAGGGGATTTTGGCTATCAAGCAATGGGAAGAATCCCTTATAGAGATAATCATTATAAGGGTATAAAACCAGGATGGGACNCTGATTTTGGATGGAAAGGAGTAATTCCGAAAGAAGGGATGCCAAGTTTGAAAAACCCAGAAAGAGGGTGGATTGGTACTGCAAATAATCGTCCGGCAAATGATGATTATCAATATCCTTTTTTTGGTACATGGAGTAGTGGGCATAGAATGAGAAGAATAAGAAAACGTTTAGAAGGGCAGACAAATGTTGATTTTAATTTAATGAAATCAATTCAATATGATATGAAATCAGAGAGAGCTATAGAATGTTTACCCGGATTATTAATGGTGATAAAAAATAAAAATCAATTTCGAAATATTTATGAGATTTTAAATAATTGGGATGGAGACACGAATTCTGAAAGTATTGCAGCAACTATTTTTGAAATGTTTTTTAATGAATGGTCTTTTGCTTTGACAAAAGAATGGTTTCCGGAAAATCTGGTTGAACATATTTATCCATCAGCATCTGCGGCAGCAAATTATCTTTTAAGAAATGAAGATACAAAAGGATGGCTTAAATCAACTGACAGGTCAGAATTAATAATTGACACTATGGAAAAAATAATTGTTGATTTAGAAAACAAATTTGGTAAAGATATTAATAAATGGAAATGGGGAAATCTTCACAAAGTGTATCTGAATCATCCGATATCTATAATTGGTGATTTATCTTTATTGTATGACAGAGGGGGTTTTTCTGTGGGAGGTACAGGTGTCACAGTATGTAATACAGGTTTTGATCCAAATTATTTAGCACCAATGGGAGCTAATTTAAGACTGATTGCTGATTTAAATGAAGATGGAATGTGGATTATTGATTCCCAGGGAGTGTCTGGAGATCCTGGTTCTGATTTTTATTGTGACCAATCGGAGAAATGGGTTAACGGTGATTATATTTATTTGAAGTTCGATAATTAATGATAAAAAACAGAATTTTATTTTGATTAATATATATCTATTTTGAAACTAGGCATCTTATTTATAATTTTAAAATCTAATTTAGCTTTAGAGACTGATTCAGATAAATGAGAATCTACAGAAATAATTTCATTATTATTGTTGTCTTTAACAATGATATCTGTATCAAATCTTTCCTGTATAACTATTCCGAAATCTCCTTCACCTTGCCATAATGGAAAAGTAACGATTTTTAAAGTTTTGGTAGGATCTTTAACTTTCTCAGATCTTAATTTAATAAGTTCTTTTATTGCTTTTTCAGAAATTTTCATTTGTTAGAAATAAATTGATCTATATATATGATTAGATTATTATATATTTATAATACTTTATTGTCATAATTTAGAGGAGAATAAAATGGCGACTTATACTTGTGGTGACTGTTCAATGTCCGTGAAAGACCTTACTTGTGGAACATGTGGTTCAGAATTGATATATGCAGAGGTTGGTGAAAATTCTGTAGGAGTATCTCAATGTCCAAATGATCATGGGAAAATTAAATCCCCAATGTGCTGTGGATCAGATATGAGTGTGGAATAATTTCTGATATAATAATCAAATGATATTAAATAATAACTTAAATAATTGTTGTTGTTGTCACGTTACATGACGGGGCTTTATTTAGTTGTTTGTTTTAAAACCCCCCTTAATAATTAAAGGGGGTTTTTTTTTGGAGAAAATAATGAATCAAAAAACTTTAGGTGTATATTACGAACATCCTGAATGGTTTGAAAAGTTTTTTAATAAATTGGAGCAAAAAGGTATNGNNCATATAAAATTAGAAGGTTGGAATAGTTCTTTTAATCCAGGNTCTGCTGAAAATAATTTAGGTATTGATGTTATATTTAACAGAATGAGCCCCTCTGCATTTAATAGAGGNCATGAAAATTCTATTTTTTATACTTTAAATTATATGAAATATTTAGAATCTTTGGGTTTGAAAATTATCAATGGTTATGATGCTTATACGTATGAATTCTCTAAATCTAATCAGATTAATTTATTAAGATCTTTAAATATAAGACATCCTAAAACTTATGTAGTTAATCATAAAGAAGCAATTTTAAAATCTGCTAAAGATTTAAAATTTCCTATCGTATTAAAACCAAATATAGGTGGTAGTGGTGCAAATATAACTAAATTTGATAGTTATGTGGAATTAGAGAATTATTTAAATACAAATATACTTGACTGGGGAATAGATAAGACTTTATTAGTACAGGAATTTTTAATTGCTAAAGATTCATATATTATTAGAGTTGAAACTATAGGTGGAAAATATGTTTATGCAATAAAGATATTTNTGACTGAAGGCGAATTTAATTTATGCCCTGCTGATTATTGCAAGATTGATGATCAAAAGATTGATGGTATGAAAGATGGAGTTTCAGATAGAGGAGCTTTAGTTGAGAAGTTTGANCCCCCACAACATTTGATTGAAGAAGTGGAAAAAGTATTCCAGGCAGCAAAGATTGATGTCGGAGGTTTAGAGTATTTAGTAAATGCAGATGATAATGAAACGTATATTTATGATATNAATGCTATGTCGAATTTTGTAGCTGATCCAGATATAGTCCTTGGATTTGATCCTACTGACAATTTNGTAGATTTTGTTAATAACGAAATACAAAAAAAAGTTAAATTACCTGTTAATTTATAATCAGAAATTGATAANATAATATCTTAGATAATTTAAAAGGTATTATGGTATCTTCAAATCCTGGAAAAATTTTATTGTTTTTTGCGCATCCAGATGATGAAACTTCATCTTGTGGAGGTACAATCAATAAATATTCTAAACTTGGTTCTCAGGTATACATTTGCACTGCAACCAATGGTAATAAAGGTGATTTAGGAACTGGAGATCTTAAATTAACAAGAGAAGAATTAGGNCCATTTAGAGAAAAAGAAGAATTAAAAGTATTAAAATCACTTGGAGCTTATGATGTGTTACAACTTGGCTATGATGATCAGGGCCTTGAATTACTTGAAAATGGTGTTTTGGAACAACAATTTTTAGATATCTTAAAGAAAATCCAACCAAATGTAGTGATTACGTTCGGGCAAAGAGGATTTTCTGGTCATACTGATCATATTCAGGTCAATATCAATGCAACAAATGCTTTTAATAAGTACATAAGTATATACTCATCTCAAAATATCAGATTATTTTATACTGCTATGCCAAAAGTAATTGCTGAAAAAAGAGAAATGGATCTTAGTGAAGAAGAAAAATCTCCAACTATTGGTATAGATATATCTGATGATTGGAGCAATAAAGTTGCTGGGTTAAGAATGTATAAAAGCCAAAGAGATGCTCAGGAAATAGCAAGTATGTTTGAATCTATGTATNAGAGTGATCCTTTTGATAATTACGGCGAATCAAGAGAAGAAATTTCTCAACTCTTTGAATTACTAAAAAATCATGGATACACAAATAATCCTACTGAATATTTTCATCAATACTATCCTAAGTTNGCAAATTATGATGGGAAAATTTTATCAAACAGATTTTAATTACCAAATTTTANTGATAAGGTTTNTTTTCTCCAAACGTATCTCCATAATATTGAAAAAAATCTATTGTACTATCTTCAACATATTGGTAAAGATTTTGAAATAATTCTCTTAATCCATCTGGTGATTTGTTATCTTCTCTGTATGGATTTTCAAGTTTTTCTTCTACCCAGTCCATATATATAGTATCTGCTGGGCCAGGAGTTGTTGGTCCGCTAACATATATCCATACGGGAGCTCTTTGTCCTACGCTTTGGTATTTTTCACTTAATTCTTTTGCAGCTTGAGCAGCATCTCTTGTTTTACCTTTTTGAATTTTAAATGTTCTTCGTATTAAATACATATAATCTCCTAGATTTGAATTAAATAAAATTTTAATTAAATAATCTTTGAATCACAATAAATAATTTAATTAAATAGTGAGAAAATAGAGATATACAGAGGTGTTACAATATAATTTCTATTATATATTTAATAGCTTGGTTAAATGGAAAATAAAATATCGTTATTTGATACAAATATACCACCTTTAGCTGAACGTGTAAGGCCTAAATCTCTTAAAGAATTTATTGGGCAATCTCACATTTTAGGTGAAAATAAAATCCTTAATTCATTAACAGAAAATATGAAATTGTTTTCTATGATTTTATGGGGNCCTCCGGGCTCTGGGAAAACCACATTAGCTAGACTCTTGACTATAAAATCAAATTACCAATTGCANCAAATATCAGCAGTTTCAAGTGGCGTAAAAGATTTACGTGAGATTATTGATAAATCTTTATCGAATAGAAGTATGGGGAAGGAAACAGTTCTATTTATAGATGAAATACATAGATTTAATAAATCTCAACAGGATGCACTTTTACATGCNGTTGAAAACGGTACAATTATATTAATAGGAGCNACTACAGAAAATCCTTCTTTNGAAGTTATTTCACCGCTCTTATCAAGATCAAAAGTTTTAACTTTAAATCCTTTATCTTTTGAAAATTTGAGTGAAATTTTGGACCATGCATTTGAAGAAGACATAATTTTATCAAAAGGTAATTATGTAATTACTGAAACTGTGAAAAATAAATTGATACAGAATTCAAGTGGTGATGCTAGAAAAATGTTAAATACGATAGATATTGCGGTAAATATTGTTGGGCAATCCGGAGCTATTACATCAGGTGTTTTAGATGANGCATTTCAGAATAAATCTATCCTTTATGACAAAGCTGGTGATTATCATTATGATACTGTAAGTGCTTTTATAAAATCTATGAGAGGAAGTGATCCTGATGCTGCTATATATTGGTTATCAGTAATGATAGAAGGTGGGGAAAAACCTGAATTTATTGCAAGAAGAATGGTGATATTTGCATCTGAAGATATTGGAAATGCTGATCCCAAAGCTCTAAGTATGGCAGTATCCGGATTTCATGCTGTTAGTTTAATTGGATATCCNGAAGCTTCTATTNTTTTAGCNCANNTTACNACNTATTTATCTTCTTCNCCAAAATCTAACGCNTCATATATGGCTTTAAATAATTCAATTGAAATCATAAANGAACAAGGTACTCCTAGTGTTCCTCTGCATCTTAGAAATGCCCCGACTGATTTAATGAAGAATATGGAATATGGAGAAGGTTATAAATATCCACATTCTTATGAAAATTCTTTTGTGAATGAAAATTATTTCCCAAAAGATCAGANTTATATATTTTACAAACCTACTGATAATGGATATGAAAAATATATAAAAGAAAGATTGAAAAATTTGTGGAGTGAAAGGTATGAATAAAGAAATTGAAATGAATATAAACACTTTGACTTTCGATATGTTTGGAACTATCTTGGATTTGGCTGGNAGTATGATTCCATATTTAAATGAATTTTTAAATAATACCAACTCCGATGTTACAGGAGATCAGATATGGGATACATGGAGAGATAGGCAAAGAATTGAACAGTATCAGGATAATATTTTAATGTTGGGTCATAGTGGGTATTTAAAAACATGTGAAAGAGCATTAAAATATAGCCTGGAAAAACATGGTATTTCTTTCAATGGAAAACAAATAAAAAATATTATGGATGGTTGGTATTGCTTAAAACCATTTGAAGATGCTGTGAAATCATTACCTGAATTGAGCGAGAAATACAATTTAGTTGCATTATCCAATGGTGAACAAAATTATTTAGAACATTTAGCAGCAAAGCAATTAAAATTTGAATTTAATGATATTATTTCTGTTNAAAATGCCGGATTATTTAAACCTAGCCCTGCTGTATATAGAAAAGCCGCTAATATGTTAAATAAAAATGTTGAAGAAATAATGATGGTAGCTTCTCACTCATTTGATATTATTGGAGCTAAAGCATGTGGTTATAAAGGGGCATATATCAATCGATATAATTTACCTGTAGAAGATTTGAATTATTCACCTGATATAACTGTTATAGATTTTTATGAATTTACAAATTTTATGATTAAAGGCATAATACCTAAATCTGAAANAAGCATAAATNAAGGAGAAATAATTGAATAATCAATATTCAAAATTACCTGANCCTTTTGATTCTTTTGTAGTNGGAAGTTTACCTAGNCCAAAATGGGTAATGGAAGTNGTTGAAAGCAGNAAAAGAGGAGANATTTCAGACAAAAATTTTCAGANTATCCTAGATACTGCTGTCCCNTTTGCAATAACACTTCAAGAAAAAGCAGGATTAAATTATATAACTGATGGAGAATGGAGAAGGGAAAGTTATGTTAAAGTTTTTTCTGACTCTGTTGAT
>NZNN01000047.1 GCA_002694895.1 Chloroflexota bacterium | reverse complement strand
CTACTTTAGAAAATAACAAGCCAACATGGATAAGAGAAATAATACCAGCTTACAAAGGATTGTTAATTTATTTTAATCCTTTGGAAATCGAGTTTTCAGATTTAAATTTATATATTAATGAAAATTATAATAAAATCTCAGAGTCCGCCACACCTGATAATAAGTTAATAATAATACCAACATATTATGGGGGAGAATTTGGTCCTGATTTAGATAAAGTTATTAATCATACAAATTTATCAAAAAATGAAGTAATAAAAACACATTCGTCTGTAAATTATCTAGTCTATGCAATTGGGTTCAGTCCAGGATTCCCATATCTAGGAGGNTTACCAGAAAAATTAAATACACCAAGATTNAAAAATCCAAGAACAAAAATACCTGCAGGGTCTGTAGCAATTGCAGAAACTCAAACTGGTATATATCCATCTGCAACTCCAGGAGGATGGCAAATAATTGGAAAAACTCCGTTAAAATTATTTGACCCTAATAGAAACCCTCCAGTTTTACTAAACCCAGGAGATAGAATAAAATTCGAACCAATAAAAAGCATTAAATTATATAAAACACTGGAAAAAGAAATATCACTTAATAAATATAAATTTGAAACTAATGAAATCTAATCAAAAACAAAAATCTACAATTATTATTGAAGAACCTGGAATCTTAAGTACTATTCAAGATCTAGGAAGATTTGAATATCAAAAATTTGGGGTCCCAACTAGTGGTGCATTAGATAGCCTGGCCTTTCAAATCGGAAATATATTATTAGGAAATTCTTCTGATAACCCAGGAATTGAAACTACGCTGATAGGTCCAACTATAAAATTCAAATCAAATATGTGGATATGTATCACCGGAGCTCAAAGTTCTCCAATCCTTAACGATAATAAAATTCAAATGTGGAAACCTATATATGTAAAAGAAAATTCAATCCTTAAATGGGGGCAACTAAATTGGGGTATAAGATCATATATATTATTTAATATGAATATGGAAATTGAGAAAACAATGAATAGCTATTCTACAAATACTAGCCTTGAAATAGGAGGACATAAGAATGGCTCGCCTTTACAAAAAGGGGATAAAATAAATTTAATAAATTCACATCATTCAATACCCACACTAAACAATAGTTTTAAATATACAAAACACTATATCCCGCAGGAAAATAATATAACTTTAAGAATTATACTCGGACCACATGATGATTATTTCAGTCAATATGAAATAAATAAATTATTGTCATCAGAATTCATAATAACTCCTCAATCAAACAGAATCGGTTATCGATTATCGGGTCCTAAAATCAAACATTCTAAAAAATCTGACATAATATCAGAAGGAGGAGCTCTAGGATCAATCCAAATTCCAGGAGAAGGGCAGCCTATAATATTACTACATGACAGAGGCACAACCGGTGGGTATCCAAAAATTGCCACTATAGCAAGTGTAGATATCCCCAAAATCTCTCAAGCAAAACCAGGACAAATTATCAAATTTAAAGAAATAGACATTGAAGAATCTATATCGTTACTCAGATCTAGCAATCAAGTGCTACACAATTTAAATTCTAACTCTGTTAAAAATTATTTTATAAATATTGAAAATACCAATAAAAAAATTACAATATTTGATAAAAATAAAATTGAGATTGCATCAACAAAAAAACATGATGAATTAAAACAATATAAATCCTACTCTCTAAATGCAAAATATAAAAAGAAAAAGTATTCATTTAAAATAAATATCGGATAATATTTAAAAAAATCATATGGATTATTTAAACCCAGCATACGAATGGCTTATAANCCTTCCTTTTTATTATTGGATTATTGCAATATGCTTTTTATCACTAATGGATTCAATCATAAGTCCTGTTCCTCCAGATCCACTTATAATTTTATCTATAACCTATTATCCCGAAAATATAATATTAACAATAATATTAGTTACACTTTCAAGTTATATAGGTGGACTAATTAGTTATTTTTTAGCTATTAAAATTCATAAAAATTATAAGAATTTAATAAATTACTTTATATCTGAGGAAAAATTTAAAAAAACAAATATAATTTTCAATGAAAAAGGAAGTATTTTTATACTTATTAGTTCTATCACATTTATACCATATAAACTTATTGCATGGTTATCAGGGTTAATGAGGTTTAANCTAACTACATTCAGTATTTATACATTAATAGGAAGGTCGATAAGATATGGAACAATAGGAATATTAAGCTATATTTTTGGAGATAGAATTCAGTATGTACTTGAAAAAACANTACAAATTTCAGATTATNTAGCTTATACATTACTAGCCTTAATATTAATATATTTTATCTTTTGGATTTTAATAAAAAAAATTAATATAAATCTAAAATAAACTACTATCTGAATTTTTTAAATTTGACAGTACATTTACACAATGATCTATTTCACTTTCATTATTATAGAAAAAAGGTGAAATTCTGACACATCCTGGTCTACTATCCACAATAATGCCAGCTTTTTTTAGTTCTTCGACAACAAATGGAGGATTAGAACACTCAATCATAGTAATACTTGCATGATTATTTAAATCTTCAGGAACTTTCAATGAAAATCCTAATTCAATTAAACTATTAATCAGTAAAGAAGTAAGATGAAGAGTCCTATGTCTGATATTTTCAACTCCGGTATCATTGATAAATTTCAATCCTTGCTCTGCTGGATAAACTGCACTTATTGACGGAGTTCCTGTTTCAAATCTCGCAGCTGTATCAGAAAATTCGATTGTATGTGGGTCAAATTCAAATTGTCTCTTATGTGAAAACCAACCAGTAACAGATGGTTCAAGTTGATTAATCAATTCTTTTTTAACATACATATAAACTATACCTGACCCGCCCAACAACCATTTCAATCCACCAGAAACCATTATATCTATATCTTTATCTTTTACATTGATAGGTAATTGTCCCGTTGCCTGATAATCATCCAGGAAAAACAAAGCTTTATTGCTTCTAGCAACTTTTAATATTTTCTCATAATCATTAATATATCCACTTAAAAAATATACCCTACTAGTTGCTACTAATTTGGTCTTTTCAGATATCTGTGAAATAAATTTATCAGTATCTACATACTCCATAGATTCTGATTTTACAATTTTAACCTTTCCTTGGCCTTTTAGTTCTCTTGCTTTAAAATTATGAGCTATAGTAGGGAAATCTAATTCAGAAGTTACAACCTCATCATCAGTACCTAAATCAATGCAGGATGAAATTACAGCAATCGCTTGTGAAACACTTGGCATTATTGCAATCTCATCAGCAGATGCGTTAATCAATTTTGCAAACTCCGCTTTTAACGAGTTAGTCTTTTCAAGCCAGTCTGAGTACCATGCTGAAGCTCCTTGGGTAGTCCATGTATCAATATAAGTTAGTAATGCATCCTTAGATTGATTAGATAGCAAGCCTAAGGAACATGTATTCAAATAATTTATTTTATCTAATGTTGGAAATTGATTCCTCAAATTTTGCCAATTAACATCGTTGGTCATAATAACTCCTTAAATTAAGATACTCTTATCTTACTATATTTACCAAGATCATTAAAATTACCTTTATAAATATAAAATAAAACTTCTTGATTTCTGTAAACAAAAACAATCAAAGTAAATATAAGTCCTTGTAAAGCTATTGAATAACCAGGATCAATATAATCTGCAGATAAGCCATTAACAAAATTTAACAATGCCATACTCCCTCCAACATACATTGAATAAACACCTGCGATCCTCCCCCTAACATAATCTGGGGACATTAATTGTATGATTGTATGAACTATTATCATAAATCCAGTCTGACTAAATCCCATAAGTATAGTTGCAAAAAGCGAAAAATATAAATTTGATGAAAAAGATAACAAAATAGGCGCAATTCCACTAAGTAATGCATAAAAATAAAACAGTTTACCCTTTAATTTTTCATCTGCAGCACCAGCCAAGATCAATGATGTTATTAATGAACCAACGCCAACACACATCATAAGGTAACTCACTCCACTACCTTCAGCACCCAATTTATTAACAGAAAAATATGGTAAGACTGATTCAAAAGACATTGTTAAAGTACAATGCAAAGCTGTAATGCCAATCACAACTAAAAATGGTTTCGTTGAATGCACAAATTTCAAACCTTCAGCTAAATTCTTTATAAATGATTGGTTGCTCATCTTTCCTGTAGATTCATTTTTAATTAATAAAGCAAAAAAGAAACTTAATGCATAAAATCCTGTACAAATAAAAAATGCTATATCAGTTCCCGTTAATCCTCCATTATCAGTATTAAAAATACTTAGAAATGGAGCTACTGCCAATGGACCTAATAATCTGGTAGCATGAACAGTAGACATATTCAAAGCAACTGCATTTAGCAATTTTTCCCTTGGAACTATATTGGGAACTAAGGATTGTCCGGAAGGCATTTGTGCGGCTCTAGCTGATCCCTGGATAAAAGCTAAAACAACTAAATGCCAAGGTAAAATAAAGTCTAAAAAGTATAATATGCTCAATCCAAGATTATGTACGAAATTAACAAAAAACATTATTTGCAAAATTTTCCTTCTCTGGAATTTGTCTGCTAAATATCCAACAAAAGGTGTAACTAAAACTCGTGGAATCATTGCAGCAAAAGTAACTAATCCCACCAACATATTACTATCTGAAAGTTGGTAAACTACCCAACCTCTAACAACTATTAAAGCCCAATAAGAAGAACCTGCAAACAAACTAGCCAACCACATGTTTAAAAAATCCGGGTATTTTAATGAAGCAAAAAAATCAATATCACTTGATTTTTTAGAATTTTCAGGTGTATTTTTCAATTCAGCTCAACAAGAATGTCTAGTATTTAAGAAACTCTACTCCCATTTATAATAACAAACAAGGCAATTATGTAGTTTATAAGATAAATATATTGACCTATTATTTGATTTGTCTTAATATAATCTCTCTAATAAATGGGGACGCGTGGTTTCGACAGAAAATTTATGAGGCGGGATTGCAGGTCGAGGTCCATATTACTCGTTAAACTATGGAAAAAATTAACTGACAATAAACAGTTAGCTTTAGCAGCTTAATAGCTGCTACATTGCATAATACTTTCCCCGAGAGTATTATGTGGTGTCGAAAATCGGGGTATAGCTCTGAAAACCGGTGGTTCAGAGGAGAATTTTAGTCGGAAAGCTTGAATAAACTCTTTCTGATTGAAGTCTTCAAGCTTAATATCAATCAGATAAACCTGTAGATGTCCTAGTCCGAATGTTTTTTGGACGGGGAGTTCGACTCTCCCCCGTCTCCACCATAATATAACATATGAATCTAAACCTTAAAGATACGAAAATTATTTGGAGTATAGCACTACCCATTCTACTAGGCACATTATGGGATCCTGTAGTCAATATCATAGACATTTCTATAGCAGGTCATTTTGAAAATGAAAACTATCTCGCTTCTCTAGCTTACGGGAATAATATAATCAGTAATTTTTATTGGATTTTTGGATCATTAGGAATGGCTATCACTGGATATACTTCTCAAAAAGACGGAGAAAATCAATTAAATAAAATCTCAGAAGTATTAATAACTAGTATTTTATTTATATTTACAATTTCAGTTCTTATTCTAATTTTTCAAAAACCAATTTGGATTCTATGTTCTCTAATATTTAATCAGAGTTCAGAAATTGAAAAAATCACAACAGAATATTTTCATATTAAAATCGTAGGAGTGGGACCTCATTTAATAATAATGATTTTAAGTGCTTGGTTTCTTGGAATTAAAAAACCAAATGTAATATTCAGAACATGGACTTTAATGGGAGTATCTCACATTATTATTGTTTTATTATTTACTAATTATTTTAATACAAAATTAAATGGAATAGGTTATGCAACAATAATTTCCCAGTGGTTAAGTTTAATTTATATTATTATTGAAATACCAATAAATTTAAAAAAAAGAAATATAAATTTCACAATCAATAAATTACTGCCTAAGAAAGATATTATATTATTAGGTGGTTCGTTTGGTAATTTGATGATAAGAACTCTTCTTCTTCAAACAGTTTATTTAGTCACTACATATATATCCAGCAGATTAGGAGCAACAGTATTAGCTTCAAATGGGATTTTCCTACAATTCATATTTTTCTCATTTATGACTATTGACGGTCCGACACATGCCTCAGCTCCATTAATCGGAAAATATATAGGATCAAAAAAGATGACAAAATTCAAATCTATTTATGACAATGCTTTAGTTTCAGCAGCAATAACTGGATTGTTATTTACTTTAACATATTTAATATTTGGCAAAAACCTAATTAATTTAGTTACCAATATTGAAGTGGTCAGATTAGAAAGTTACAAATATATAATGATAATAAGCATAATACCCTTAATTTCCGTTCTGGCATTTCAATTAGACAGCACATTTTCAGGTATGTTAAAGACAAAAGAAATGAGAAATACTGTAATATATTCAACAATAATATTTTTATTACTCACATATTTTTTAACAAAATTTTGGGGAAATTATGGCCTGTGGATATCGCATATAGTTTTTTTAGCATCACGAGGAATTTTATTAAATAATTATTTAAATAAATACCTAAAAAATTTAGAATAAAAATTAATTCAAATAAATTCAAAAAGTAAATTTATGGAAAACATTAAAACTCTACAAGAAAACAATCAATCATTGTGGATAGACTTTATTTCTCGAGATCTACTTCAATCTGGTAAGTTAGAAATACTTATCAACGAGAGAGGAATTACCGGATTAACCAGTAATCCTTCTATATTTGAAAAAGCAATATCAGATAGCACTGATTATGACGAGGATATAAAAAAATTATTAAAATTAAATTCTAAAATTTCCAGTTATGAAATATTTGAAAAGTTAAGCATATATGATATAAAAAAAGCTGCTGAACTTTTGCTAAATACTTATGAAAACACTAATCATTTAGATGGTTATGTCAGTATAGAAGTTTCACCCAAACTAGCTTACAAAACAAAAGAAACTATAGATCAAGCTTTGCACTTAAACAAAAAAATCAATATGCCGAATATAATGATTAAAGTACCTGCAACTGATGAAGGGATAGATGCAATAAAAATACTGACAAATATGGGATTAAACATTAATGCAACATTAATGTTTAATCAAAGACACTATGACAATGTATCAAATGCATTCTTGGAAGGAACTGCAAATTATTCTCAAAAACTTCTT
>NZNN01000046.1 GCA_002694895.1 Chloroflexota bacterium | reverse complement strand
AAATCCCAACCATTCAATGATTCTTTATGTATTTTTCCTCAAGGGTTTTACAAACTTGATAATTCTTTTCAAGTTGAATCTTACTCATGGGGAGATATTGGTAATTATGAAAAAATAATTAAAAGTGCTGAATTGTTAAATTCTATAATAAATGAATTTATATCATTAAATAAATTTAACAACCTGCCTGAAATTTCTATTGTTGGTTTTTCTCAGGGAGGAATGATGGCTCAAATATTAGCTATTAATTATTTAACTAAATTAAATAATTTGATTTTGCTATCTACTTTATTACCACCAATTATGTATGATTATAGTGGATCATATCCACCTATTAACAAGATATTTATTAGCCATGGCACAGAAGATACTGTTATTGATCTAAGTAATGCTGATTTAATTTTTGATTATTATAAAAAATACAATTATCATGTAGAAATTAAAAAGTATATTATGGGTCATACAATTCATAACAATTTATTTAAAGATTTAGAAGGGTATTTATTTTAAATATTAGGAGTTCACATGAGAAATTTTATTAAAGATCTTAAATCGAAAAACAAAATAGCAAAAGGATGTACTTTAGTTTATCCATCTCCTGATGTAGTAGAATTGCTTGGTTTAGCTGGATATGATTATATTAGATTGGATGGAGAACATGGGTCTTTTAATCCTCAATCTGTAGATGATATGTGCAGAGTAGGTGAAGGAGCTGGTTTATATGTGTTGGCCAGAGTTCCTAGCATTGAATCTTATGTAATTAATAATTATTTAGACAGAGGGATAAAAGGAATTATGGGACCTCATATAGAAACAGCTGTGGATGCAAAAAAATTGGTTGATGCTTGTAGATTTTATCCTCGAGGTCAAAGAAGTTGGGGAGGAGGGCGTGGTAATTATTACCATACATTATCTATATTAAATGATAAATTTGGCGGAAAATCTAAATATGTAAATATTGCATCTGATAGTATTTTTATTGAAGCTCAAATTGAAACAGAATTTGCAATAAATAATTTAGATGATATTTTAAGCGTTGATGGGATTGATGCATATACATTTGGACCAAATGATCTTGCTCAGTCTATAAACCTTCCAGGGCAACCCGAACATAAAGATGTTCAAGATTTAATGAAGAAGGCTACAGAAATTATTAGAAACAAAGGAAAATCAATGTCTGGAGACTATTTAAGTTCAGTAACTTTATCTGATTTAATTGTGGACGGATCAAAATCTTATTTAAAAGGATAATATTATGAAAGCAGGAATTTTCAATGGACACAAAATACAATTGAGTGAAATACCTAAACCTGATTTAATTCTCGATGATGAAGTTTTAATAAAAGTNAAATCNGCNGGTATATGNGGTAGTGATTTACGTATTATTCATGGTAAAAATGAATCAGACANTCTTCCAATTGGGCATGAATTATCTGGAGAAATTGTAGAAGTTAATAATCCAATTTATGAAAAATATATAGGNAAAAGAGTTGCAGTTGATGTTGTTTCAGCTGGCCGAGCGTGTGGACTTTGTAAACATTGCCTTAACGGAAAATATACCTATTGTTTATTTAAAGATGAAGAATCAGGAGGTTCTTACGCTGAATATTTGAAGCGTAGAATAAGAGGATGTTTTACTTTAGAAGATAATATGTCTTTTAGTGATGGTGCATTAATAGAACCTTTAGCTGTTGCAGTACATGCATTTAGAAGATTAGATACTAAAATAGGGGAGAATATTTTGATTCTTGGTTCTGGAACTATTGGTTTAATGTGTTTGTATGTTGCGAAATTATTGAATTTTAACAATATATATATCACTACCAAATATGATCATCAAAAAAAGATTGCAGAATATTTTGGCGCAGATTTTATTTTTGATTACAAGGATGATGTTGGGNAAAAAATATATTCTGATACGGATGGATTAGGAGTAGATGTTTCAATTGAAACAGTTGGAGCTTATTCTGCTGAAATTAACACACTTACTGATGCTGTACAACTTACAAAAAAAGGTGGTCAAATCGGAGTGGTTGGCGGATTTAGAGTACCTGTTGAATTTAATTTTTTAGAACCTTATATAAAAGGTCAATCTTTAACTTTTCCAATATGCTATAACTATATTGATGGAAAACATGATTTTGATATAGCAATTGATTTATATAAAAAATCAGAAATCGATATATCTAGAATCATTACAGGTAATTACAACTTTAATGATATTGAAACAGCATTTGAACATGTTATTTCTGATAGAGAAAAAGTAATTAAAGTTCACTTGACCGTGTAAATAATTAAATATAGGATTGCTTCAATGCAATTATTCAGATCTTCAAACAAAGTAGNAATACCTAGATTAATAATAAAGAATACATTATTCTTTGCTGTATCTCAGTCTTTTCAAGGAATTCCGATGCAAATGGCTGTAACAACAGGAGCATCTATGATCTCTTATTTGACTGGATCTAAAGCCTTGGCTGGTGTGCCGGGCATGTTAATCAGCGGATCTAGATTTATTGTTGCATTCCCTACTGGTTATATAACAGATAAATATGGACGTAAAACCGGAATGTATTTAAGTTTGGTATTAGGATTAATTGCCTGTTTAATATTAAGTATCTCTTCATACTATAGTTTAACGTTCGTAATGTTTTNTGGGTTTATAGTATTAGGCTTAGGTTTTGGGGCAAATACTCAATTAAGAGTAGCAGCGGCTGATATGTATCCAGCTAAACTTAGAGCTTCTGGAATTGGTACAGTGTTAACATTTTCGGTATTTGGTGCTTTTTTATCTCCATTATTAATAACTTTTGTGAATAAAGTNGAGATTTTTTCATTTGATGAATTGACAAAAATTTGGGGCTTTATTCCACTATTTTTATTACCTGTATTTTTGTTTATTTATTTGATCAAACCAGATCCCATTCAAATAGCAAAAAACCTTGATAAATATTGGGGAGAGAAATATAAATCTGAAGTTGTTACAAATCAAACAAATAANTCTTCAAATTTTAATTTTAAAAAAATATTATCAANCAANGTAAATTTGTCAGCTTTTACAGGTTATAGCATTGCTCAAAGTATGATGGCAATGATTATGTTTTTAACTTCATTAATAATGCTTGAAAGGGGTTATGATTATTTAGAAGTTTCTCTTACAGTAGCTATACATGTTGTAGGAATGTTTGCTTTTTCAAGCNTNATTGGAATNTTNACAGATATTATTGGAAGNAAATATGTATCTATAATTGGTTTGTTTNTTTTAGCAATAGGATGTTTTATAACTCCTTTAACTGCTAATTTTTATGTAATTACTTTAGGATTGTTTTTAATTGGGTTAGGTTGGTCGGGTACAAATATAGCAAGTACATCTATGATTGCTGATGTTAATTCGGTAAATATTAGAGGTCGAGTTACTGGTGTGAATGATATGTCATCCGGTGCATTCTCGGTTTTATTTACATTAATTGGCCCTATTATTGCAAATTATTCTAGTTTAGCTATCATATGTTATATAGCGACAATAATTTCATTAGCTCCAATTTTGTTATTATTATCATTAAATGAACCTAAACCGGGTCAATTCAAATAATAAGAGGTATTAATATGAAAGCAAGATTCTTTACTGATATAACCTGTCCCTGGGCCTGGCAGTCATCTAGATGGTTTAAAAAAATTGAAGAAGAATTAAATATTCCTACAACTTGGGAACTTTTTTCTTTGGCTATAAAAAATAAATCCTCGAATAAATCTCCTGAAATGCGAGAGAAGCATCATAAATCTTTAAGAGTATTAAGAATATTGCAAGCTGTTCAAAATGAATTATCTAATGATAATGTATCAAGTTTGTATACAGCTATTGGTAATAATTTCCATGTAAAAAAACAAACTATTGATTCCAACTTAGAAAATATTTTGGATGAATGTGGAATTGATAATAAATTTCTTGAAAATATGGATAATGAAGATTTGGATAAAATGATTGAAAATTCAACTCAGCAAGCAGTCAAATTATGTGGTAACGATGTAGGAGTCCCAATAATTGTTTTAAATGATGGCAAAAAAGAAAAAGCAATATTTGGACCAATAATTAGCAAAGTACCAAACTTGCAAGAATCTTTAGAGATGTGGGAGCATTTTAAATATATTTGTTTCAACGAAAATATACATGAATTGAAACGAGAAAGATTTATTCCTTTGGGACTTTAATTTTCATTTTTTACTGGATTCATAAGTTTTTCAATTTCTATTTTTAACCACTCGTGTACTTTGCTTATTGTATTGGATGAAACATAGAAAACTTCGGTTTCATTATCAAACTGAAGCCCATGATCTTCCCGCATAAATAAAATAGCATTTGAACCTATATTTAATTCGTCAGATATTTTGTTTAAAAGTTTTTTATTTCTTTGAGTGTTTGTTTCATTGTATTCTTTTGATATTATTTCTCTTGCTTTTGCTGACATGATTCCAGAAGATAATGCTCGTTGCCAATCCATTAATTCTGTAATTAATTCCTCATTTTCGAAATCTGAAATGTTAGAACCTGAATTATGTAATATCTTTATAAAATCAATTCCATCCGGATTTAAATTTTCAATAATATTTAATCCTTCTTCTTTTGATTTGGTGTTCATTTCATGAAAAATTACATCTATTTTCCCTAACGATAATTCTAGTTTATTGATATTATCAGCAATTTCGGCCCAATAATCTTTAAATGGATTATTTTCTTTAATTGCAGATATTTGTGGAGGTACAAAAAAAATGGGGACATAAATTAATCTTTTTTTATTTTTAAATCTATCAACAGAAGGTTTTGAAATTTTCCCTAATTCTGGCATATGATACTTCCTTTTATTTTATAATATAATAAGCAAATTTATTTAAAGTGTAAAAAATGGGTATTATAGATAATCCTTTATTTGTTGGNCTTATAGATTTAATTCCTATAATTTTAATTTTATCAATTATTTTTTATTTTATAAGAAAAAGATCAGATAATACAAATAAAGATAAAGAATGTGATTAATTTAAAAACTAAAATCAAAGCTATACTTTTTGATATTGGTGGACCTATTGATTCAGAAATTTTGAATGACAAACTGCTGAAATTGCATTTCATTGAAGAGTTTTTCAAACATAATATTACTATTAATGACTCTGATATAGAAAATTGCTTGGAAAGATTAATAACTAATTTTGATAAAAATATTTATTTATCTTTATGTGAAAATTTTTCTAATAACAATGATCATATTAAAAAATCTGTATATAAAAATATTCTTTGTAGATCTAAAGAAAGAGATTNAATAAGAAATGCTCCTGAAATATCTGACGATGTAATTGGAGTTTTGAAACACTTAAGTAAATATTACAAATTAGGTGTTGTGGCAAATCAAACATTGGATGCTTTAAAACTACTTAAAGATTCAGGTGTAAATAAATATTTCGATAATTTTGAAGTTTCAGATTCTATAGGTTTGGAAAAACCTGATAAAAGAATTTTTCTTCATGTAATGAATATATTAAAAGTATCTGCTGATGAATGTATTATGATTGGAGATAGAATTGATAATGATATTATTCCTGCCAATAAATTGAATATCTTTTCCATTAGAATCAAAACAGGGAGATTTAGTCACCAAAATCCTCGTAATCTGTCAGAAAAGCCTAAATTTGAAATAAATAATTTATTGGAATTAAAGAATATTTTGTAATTAATTTAAATAGGTAAATTTTTCAAATTCTTTTGTTTTTGAAGAATATTTTATCAATATTGGTTTGCCTGTTGGTATTTCAAGATTTGAAATTTGTTCATCACTTATTTTTTCGATTTCTTTAATTATTGTCCTTATACTATTTCCATGTGCTGATATTAAAATATTATTATTTGATTCTAATTTGGGTATAAGTATATTATTCAAGAAAGGAGTAATACGAATAGATGTATCTTTTANCGATTCAGTTTTAGGTATTGATGATTTGTTAAAATATTTTCTGTCATCTATTAATGACTCATGAAATTCTTTTGAAGATTCAGGAGGTTTAATATTAAAACTTCTTCTCCACTGAAATACTTTATCATCGCCATGTATTTTAGAGGTTTCTGTTTTATTTAGTCCTGTTAACCCACCGTAATGTCTTTCGTTTAATTCAAAAAGTTTATATACAGGGATCCAATGTTGATTAATTTCATCTAAAATATACCATAAAGTTTTAATTGCTCGTTTCAGAACAGAAGTATAAGCAATGTCAAACTCTATCCCACTTTCATTAATTAATTTACCAGCGTTAATGGCTTCTTTTATCCCATTATCAGATAAATCTATATCTTTCCACCCGGCAAATTTGTTTTCAAGATTCCACAAACTTTCGCCGTGCCTAATTATAATTAATTTTGACATAATTTTTTAAGGTATTGAATGTATTACATATAAAATTTTAATTTTTTATAATATTTGATGCAATAGATTTGTTAATATTTATATTAATGTATTTAAAAAGGAGATATATGACAAACACAAAATTTGATTTAAACATATCAAAAGATATGAATTTATTAGAATTATCTACAAAACATCTTAATGGAAATTTATATTTTGTAAAAACTGAAAAAAATTGGGTTGCTGACAATGATTCAATATATGTGCACTCNTTGATTGGGTTTTTTTCTGAATTAAATTTATTAGATGACACTATTTCAAAAGAATTGATGAATGAATGGGGTATTTCATTTCGTACTAATTCTAAAAATCCAGACTATAATTCTGACATAAATGATTAATAATATGATTAGTCAAGAAGAATATAAATTAAGAAGACAAAAACTTTCCGAATTTATTAATGAAGGTGTNTTGATTTTACCTGGTAATACATCTTATATAAGGAACCATGATGTTGAATTTGATTTTAGNCAAAATTCTGATTTTTGGTATTTAACAGGATTTAATGAGCCAAATGCTGTTCTTGTTATGANCTTTAATCCTGCTATTGAATACATATTATTTGTTGAACCTTATGATGTGAATTATCATATTTGGTTAGGTGAAAGAGCTGGTATTGAAGGTGCGATTAATAATTTCATGGCTGATAAATCTTACCCTTTAAGTGAAATTAATAACATAATTCCTGATATTATTACAGAATTTAATAATATATATTATCGAAATGGAAGTAATTCTAATATTGATTCCATTATTAANGAATATTCTAATTCAAATTTAAGATCTGTTACTGGTAGAAGAGGAAATTATAATCTAAGAAAAAATGATGTGATTCAAAGTACTAATATTATTGATCCTATTCCATTTATTTCTCAGTTGAGGCTATATAAAAGTGATAATGAAATAGAATTAATAAAGAATGCTATTAATATTTCAAAAAATGGATTTGAACATATTCTGAATATTTTGAAACCCGGTATAAACGAATATGAAATACAAACTGAATTAGAATATCAATTTAGAAAAAACGGATCTAGATATAATGCGTATCCATCAATTGTTGCTTCAGGAGGAAATGCATGCGTTTTACATTATATAAATAACAATTCGTCTTTAAATGATGATGAATTTATATTGATTGATGCTGGAGCTGAATATGAAAATTATGCTTCAGATATTACCAGGACTTACGTTGTTAGTAATAATATCAACCCAATAAAACAAACTATTTATGACATTGTTTTTGATGCACAACAAAAAGCTATTAATTCAGTAAAACCAGGTTCGACATTATCTTCTGTACATAAAATTGCTTTAGAAANTTTAGTCCAAGGATTAATAGATATTAAAATTTTAAAAGGATCTATAGATGAAATCATTGAAACGGATTTATATAAAGAATTTTATATGCATGGGACTAGCCATTGGCTCGGATTAGATGTACATGATACTTCCCCATATACTATAAATGAAAAAGAAATAATTTTAGAACCAGGTATGATTTTTACTGTTGAACCCGGATTATATTTTTCAAATAGATCTATGTATTCAGATAAAAATCAAGTTTTATCAGGAACAGGAGTAAGAATTGAAGATGATATTTTAGTTACAGAAAATGGTCATATAAATTTATCTACTGATATAAGTTATAGATAATTAATTTATTTGCCAGCATTTTTTACTAAATCATCTACTACTTCTGGTTCNGCTAGGGTAGAAGTATCACCAATACTGTCTAAATCATTTTCAGCAATTTTCCTTAAAATTCTTCGCATGATTTTTCCGCTTCTTGTTTTTGGCAAAGCGGGAGCCCATTGCACATTATCTAGATTAGCTATGGGTCCTATTTGTGTTCTGACTTGTTGAACTAATGCTTTTTTTAAAGTATCTGTTGGTTCTACGTCTTGATTTAGCGTAACAAATGCATATATACCTTGCCCTTTGATATCATGAGGAAATCCTACTACAGCTGATTCAGCTACATCTTTGTGTAAAACTAATGCTGATTCAATTTCTGCTGTACCAAGTCGATGCCCGGATACATTTATCACATCATCAACTCTACCTGTAATCCAATAATAACCATCTTTATCTCTTCTGCAGCCGTCTCCTGTAAAGTAATAGCCTTTATATGTAGTAAAATAAGTGTTGTAAAATCTTTTTGGATCTCCGTAAACACCTCTCATCTGACCNGGCCATGATGATTTCAGACATAAATTACCACTAGTTGCTCCTTCCAATTCTTTGCCTTCATTATCAACAAGTAAAGGTTCAATTCCAAATAAAGGTTTTGTAGCAGATCCAGGTTTTAATTTTGTAGCTCCCGGTAACGGAGATATACAAATCCCCCCAGTTTCAGTTTGCCACCAGGTATCTACAATAGGTAATTTTGATTTACCAATTACATTGTAATACCAAAGCCAAGCTTCAGGATTTATTGGTTCTCCTACAGTTCCTAATAATTTTAAAGAATCAAGTTTTCTTTTGGACACATGATGATCTCCCATTCTTGCAATAGCTCTTATCGCAGTAGGAGCAGTATAGAATATATTAACTTTATGTTTATCAACCACATCCCAAAATCTTCCCCAATCTGGATATTGAGGTACTCCTTCAAACATTATACTAGTAGCTCCATTAGATAAAGGACCGTAAATTATATATGAATGACCTGTTATCCANCCTATATCTGCGGTACACCAAAAAATATCTCCATCTTTATAATCGAAAACATATTTAAAAGTTAGTGTAGTGTAAACAATATATCCGCCTGTTGTATGCATTACACCTTTGGGTTGCCCTGTAGATCCAGAGGTATATAAAATGAAAAGAGGATCTTCTGCATCCATTTCTTCTACAGGACATATATCTGAAATTGAACTATCATTAATTTCTTCATCCCACCAAAAATCTCTTCCAGATAGCATATTTGTATCTTCGCCTGTTCGTCTGACAACAATACATTTTTCAACATTAGTATCTTCCATGGCAGTATCTGCATTTGATTTTGAAGGAACAGATTTTCCTCCACGGACTCCTCTGTCAGCACATATAATAAGTTTAGGTTTACAGTCTAAAATTCTACTATTCAGTGAATCTGAACTAAAACCACCAAATACAACCGAATGAATTGCTCCGATTCTAGCACAAGCAAGAACTGCAATAGATAATTCGGGTATCATTGGCATATATATAATAACAACGTCACCTTTATTTACATTATGTTTTTTTAATACATTTGCAAACCTNGAGACTTCTTTATGTAATTCTTTGTAAGTATAGGATTTATCAAGATTTGGATCGTCAGACTCCCAAATTATTGCTTTCTGATCNCCTCTTTCTTCTAGNTGTCTGTCAATGCAATTATATGTGACGTTTAATTTTCCGCCTAAATACCATTTTATATCGGCTGTATTAAAGTTATAATCCATAACCTTATCCCATTTTTTAGTCCAATCAANTATTTCNGCTTGTTNAGCCCAGAAATTTTCAGGGTNNTCTATTGATTGTTTGTACATTTCTTCATATTTTNCAGTGTTTATATAAGCATTCTTTTTATACTCATNTTTGATATCTATTATGTCACTCATTNATTTCTCCAATAAANTNATTTACTGATAACTTATATTATTTGATTTTAAGCTATAATATTTTGGATGACAAGTTTTGAATTTTGTTTTTACATATAAGATTAATACTCATAGAAATTCAATTTTAAATTTAAATTTGTAGTATTTCGTTAGTCTAAAAGAGGAAAAATGAATTATAGCCTAATCAGCTGGAATGTTAATGGTATTCGCGCTTCTTATAAAAAAGGTTTTACAGATTGGTTATTAAAAGAAAATCCTGACATATTTTGTGCTCAAGAAACAAAAGCAAATATTGATCAATTACCATCTGATCTTGTAAATATTGCTGATTATATTTCATATTNNCATTCAGCTGAAAGAAAAGGNTATAGNGGNGTTGCTGTATATTCAAAATATAAACCTGAGCAATTTTCTTCNGGATTTGGAGANAAATATTATGATAATGAAGGAAGNACTATAATTGTNAANTTNAANGATTTTATTTTATTNAATGTTTATTTTCCAAANGGNCAAAGATCAGATGAAAGATTACAGTACAAATTANATTTTTATGATTCTTTTATTGATCAAATNATNAAATTAAAAAATGATGGNCACAAAATAGTAATATGTGGNGATGTTAATACAGCTCATAANGAAATTGATCTNGCCAGGCCAAAAGAAAATTCNAANGTNTCTGGATTTCTACCAATNGAAAGACAATGGATAGATAAATTAATAGAAAATAATTTTGTTGATACATTTAGANTATTNGATAAAAATCCAGATAATTACACTTGGTGGAACATGCGAACTAGAGCCAGAGATAGAAATGTAGGGTGGAGGATAGATTATTTTTTTGTATCAGATAATCTTGTAAATAATGTAAAAAGTTCAAGTATATTAAGTGATGTCATGGGTTCAGATCATTGTCCTATAAAATTAAATTTGAGCTTTTAATCTAAAGATTCTATTTTTTTTAATACATCATTAGGCCTAGGATTTACCTGATGATCTTGATCTGGATAAACAATCATTGGTATTGTTCGACCACCGTTTTGAAATTTGTATAAATCTTCAATTGCCTCTGGCTTTTCATCTATGTCAATAGCTTCGTATGATATATTGCTTTTATCCAAGAATCCTCTTAGATTATGGCAATACCCTCACCAGGTTGCTGTATAAAATTTTAATTTCATAATATTTATATTGTTTAAAATCATTTTAATTACTTTATCAATTATTTAATACCTAATCCTGTGATTATTATTCCTATAAATATTAACAGGCATCCGGTTATTCTATTGAATTGCAATCTTTCATTTAGAAATAGATATCCAATTATAAAACTAATAACAATACCTATATTTCTCATTGGTGCTATATAACTTACTTCTATGAACGTTAGAGTATATAAAATTAATATATATGAGGTTGTATCACCTATACCTACCATTGCATATTGTTTGATTTTCTGTTTACTTAATAATCCTTTATAAACATCTTGTTTATTTAAAAGAAATTTTAAATTAAATAATGGAAAAACGCCGAAATTAGTATAAAGGTACATGTATACAAATGGATTTATATTTATAACTCCCAATTTATCGATAAGTGAGTAAGACGTTACCATTAATCCAGTTAAAATAGAATAATTAACTCCTTTGTTACTTAAAATTTTGTTATCTTGAAATATATTTGTTTTTAAATTTGAAAAATTATTTATATTTAATAATATTAATCCTGATAAATTAATTAATATTCCAATTATTGATAATTTAGATAGAATTTCATTAATTAATGAAATTCCAAAAATAGGAGTTAATAAATTCCCCAATCCTCTTGAAAGTGGATAAACTTTAGAAAATTCTTCATTTTTGTACATTGCTATTAAAAAATAGAAATATAAAAAATGAGTTATTATAGTGCCTGTTAAATATATTAAATCCTGGCTATTGAGTGGTTTGTAGAAAAATATAAAGAAGGGTAAGAAAAATAGAGAATTAAATATCCTAGACCCAATAAATAACTGTTCAGGACTTCCGCTAGATTTATAAACTGCATTCCAAGACACATGTATCAACCCCGATGCAAATGTAAGGATTAGTGCTAATAAGTTGGTATTCACTTTTTCCTATAGAAAGAATTTATATTAGTAAAACATTATTGATTAATATAGAATTATATAATAATTAAATCAGGTGAAAGTGACAAATGGATTTTAATGACAAAATAGCTATAGTTACTGGAGGTTCTTCAGGAATTGGAAAGGCAACTGTTCAACTTCTTTTAAATCAAGGAGCGAAAGTTATAGTTTTAGATTTAAAACCAATAGATATTAATTTAAACAAAGACAATTTATTTTATTACGACATAGATGTTACTGATGAAAATCAGGTTTCTAGTATGATTAAAACAATTTCAGAAAAGTTTAATTTAATTAATATCTTGATTAATAGTGCAGGTGTTACTGCCCGTAATGCATTTGATCAAGAAGTAACTGAATATGAATTATGGAAAAAAGTTTTAGAAGTTAATTTAAACGGTACATATTTAGTATCAAGAGAAGTTGTTAAAGTGATGATAGAGCAAAAACATGGATCGATAGTTAACTTATCTTCTATTATGGGGCAGGTGGTATATCCTGAATATTTGAATTCCTTAACAAGTCCGTATCCTATATCTAAGGGAGGAATAGTTCAGTATACAAAAAACTTGGCATCTTTTGTTGGTGATAAAAACATACGCGTGAATTGTGTGTCGCCAGCATTTATATATACTGATCTTACTAAAAATATATTAGATGATGAATTTATAGGTACTAAATTAAAAGATCAACATCCGATGAAAAGATTTGGAACCCCTGAAGAAGTAGCAGAGACAATTTGCTTTTTAGCTTCAGATAAAGCTTCTTTTATTACAGGAGTTGATTTACCTTGTGATGGAGGTTATTTAATTTTATAAAATGGAATGGAAATTTAGTAATGGCTAGCAGAAGATTCCCAATAGTTTTTTATAAATGGATTACAAATTTTGGAAAATCTTCTTTTGATTATTCAAATATAACAGACAATATAATTATTTCTGGAGAATATACTCAGAATGATGTTTTTACTATCCAGAAATTAGGAGTGAAATGTGTGATTGATATGAGAAGTGAAAGCATATTTGACCAGTCTTTATTTAAATCTATTGGTATTAATTATTTTAATATTCCTGTTGATAATTATTTTGCTCCAGAATTGGATCAAATTGATAATGCTATTGAATTTATTAATTCTAATATATCAGTTGATAATAATATTTTAATTCATTGTAAAGAAGGTGTTGGAAGAAGTTCTTTAATTATCATCGCCTATTTAATTACCACAGGTTTAGATTTATTTGAAAGTATGGAAATAGTTCAATCTAATAGATGGGGCGCAAACCTGAACAATATACAATTTCAAAAACTTAAAAAATGGTATGAATTATATAATTTTTCTTAATATTATTTATTTAGATATTCAGTTAATTGATTAACAATATAGTTATTATTATCTGATCCTCCAGGATTAAGGTTTATATCAACTTGAGAAATTGAAATATAACCATCCTGAATTGCTTTCATATC
>NZNN01000045.1 GCA_002694895.1 Chloroflexota bacterium | reverse complement strand
AGTATCATTGGCAAATGTACAAATATTGGCATTTTCCAATTTAATGAATTATAAATGTTGACATGTTTTGGGAAACTAGGTAGCCATTCTTCTGCTCTCATCACATGTGAAATATTCATTAAATAATCATCAATAACATTTGCAAAATGATAAGTAGGATATCTATCTGATTTTATAATTATAAAATCATCCATTTCTTTATTATCAAATATAATTTCTCCTCTTATGTTATCTAAGCATTTTGTTATTCCATTTTGAGGGCTTTTAAACCTAATTACATATGGTTCGGACTTAGATCTTTCTTTAGATAGTTTTGGATCGTAATCTCTGTATCTACTGTCATATCTTGTNATTTTTCCGGACNTTTTTTGTTCTTCTCTTAATTTCTTTAATTCTTCTTGCGTTGCAAAACATCTATANGCATTCCCTTTTTCTAAAAGTTGTTTGGCATATTTTGAATAAATTTCTAATCTTTCAGATTGTATATATATTTCATCCCAATCTAGTCCGAACCATTTTAATGAGTCCTTCTGTTTTTGAATACCGTTNTCTACCAATCTTGCCTGATCAGTATCTTCTATTCTGANTAAAAATTTTCCATTGTTATTTTTTGCAAATAACCAATTAAATATTGCGCTCCTGATATTACCAATGTGCGGATCCCCTGTAGGACTGGGCGCATATCTGACTCTTACTTCTTTCATATTTGATATTTTGTATGTTTGTAATATTAATTTGTATCAGTTGTTGAAATAAAATTCAATGAATTCTTTCATATCTTTTTCTGGTTCACTCACTACTGTAATATTGTTGTTTTGGATGTCTTTAAAACTTAATTTATATGCATGTAACATTTGTCTATGTGCATATTTTGATTTTTTACCATAAAGAATATCACCAATTATAGGATGTCCAATTGCGTTTAAATGTACCCTTATCTGATGTGTTCTTCCAGTAAGTAAAATTACGTTTAATAATGACATATTATTTTTTGATTTTAATATTTCGTATTCAGTTAAAGCATAGCGCCCTTCTTTTTTTATACTCATTTTTTTTCTGNTAAGTTTATTCCTACCTATTGGTGCATCAATTATTGCCTTAGATGAATTTGGTATTCCTTGTACAATTGCCATATATTGCTTTTTTATCATTCGGTCTTTTTGGATTTTTGTTAAATAATTATAAGTAGACTCATTTTTTGCTATGATAAGTAATCCAGATGTATCTTTATCTAGTCTGTGAACTAGCCATGGTTTTGGTTTTCCTAAATAAGGTTCAAATTTAATTTCCATCCCTATTAAAGCGTTTATTATTGTATCGTTTTGATGCCCTTTTGAAGGATGCACAACTATTCCTGATGGTTTGTTAATAATTATCAAATCTTTATTTTCATATTTAATATCTAAANATTGATTTAAAGGCTTTAAATCCGTTGATTCTAATTCAGGTAAAATAATGATGATTTTGTCTTTTAATTCTATTTTTGTCGATGGTTTGATAATTTTATCGTTAATTTTTATATTGCTAGATTCTATTAATTTTTTTATTTGTGATCGTGTAAAATTTTCAAATTTTTCTTTTATAAATGTATCAGCCCTTTTTAGAGTGTCTTTGGTGGTAACTTTATACGTTAATAAATTTTTTTCACTCATTCTTTTTATTTCTTTTAAATATAAGATCAATTATTAACAGTGTTAATCCAATTGATATAGATGAGTCTGCAATATTAAATAATGGCCACCAACCTACACCTATAAAATCAATGACACCATTCATTGTAAATCTATCAATTAAATTCCCAATAGCACCGGCTATCTGCATGGAAAATGCATATCTAAGAATTGTATTATTTTTATAATTATGGAGAAGAATAAATAATAAAATAACAGCAAAAGGGACTATGAATTTTAGTAATTCATTGAATCCTGTTAAAAAACTAAAAGCAGCCCCGGTATTTAAGACATATTTAATTTTGAAAAAAGCGAAATTAAATATCGTAGTGTTTAGTGGGTAGGATGCAACATATAGCTTGGTAAGTTGATCTAAAATTATGATGGCTATAATGGTGGTAATTATTGAGGGTAAATGTTTGGTATAAATCNCCATATTATTTAATATTAAACATTTTGGACATTATACTTTTTATTGTATTAGTTTCGAATTTTGTTGGAACTGTTAAAAATCTTTCCATTGGAATGCCATTTAATATTTTGTCNAAGTTATTGGAACTTATATCACAATCATCTAAATAAATATTTAATTTGCAATTTGTTATCATTTCTTTTAATTTTAAAATTAATGAATCTATATTTGTTACCTTGCATGTGCTTAACAATAAATTTTGTTTTGAAGTTGGTAATTTATCAAATATGAATGGTAGAAAATAAGGAAGGCTAATGCAAACTGCTTGTCCATGAGTTGTTTTCCAGTTTAAAGTTAAAGGTGTNCCAATTGCATGNCATAGATTAGGTCTTGAATTTGAATACCCGATACCGGATATAGTTGCCCCTAAAGCACATTCGGAGCGAGAATGAGGATTTGTGTTATTAACTGAATTTTCAAGATCANTGAAAAATATTTNAATTGATTTTAAAGCATATAAATCTGTTATTGAATTTGACTCAGTTGACCAATATGATTCAAATGAGCTTGTTAATGCATCCCATCCACTATTAGCAGCTAGATTTGCTGACATTGTTTGTGTAAGTTCAGGATCTATAATAGCTATTTCAGGAAACATTAGTTCGTTATTTAGTCCTGCACTTGAATTTTTATCCCAATCCCATATTGTTGCAAATTTTGTTACTTCACTACTNCTGCCTGATGTAGTTGGTATGGCAATTAAGGGTAATCCTTTTTTAGCAACTTTTTTGGCTCCAGAACTATATTCCATCCAATCACCGTCATTTTGACTGAGTAAAGAAGCTGCTTTTGATGCATCCATTACACTGCCGCCTCCAGCTGCCAAAATAAGGTGTGTTTTGTTTTTTTTGATAGTATCACTTAATAAAGTTACAGTTTCAGGAGAAGGATAAGGATCGATTTTGTCATAAATTTCTATATTTAATGAACTTAGATNACTTATTGAATTATTAAAATATTCATTAGATTTTAAGTGGTATTTACCTGTGACGATCAGGACATTTTTGATTGAAGGGAAATTTTCTTCAATTAATTTAGATAGTTGAAGCAATACAGATTGCCCAAAGTATACTTTGGTAGGATGATGCCAATTTAATAGTGGATGTATATTTGTTGATATATTTGCCATAAGTCAATTAATTTTCAATAAGTAATTTTTGAGGATCTTCTATAAATTCTTTGATTCTGACCAGGAATTGAACAGCCTCTCCTCCNTCTACTATTCTGTGATCGTATGTTAATGCTAAATACATGATTGGTCTTATAACAATTTCATCATTAATTACAACAGGTTTCTTTTTTATTGTATGCATTCCAAGAATNCCNACTTGTGGGGGATTTANAATNGGAGTTGANAACATAGATCCAAAAACTCCTCCNTTAGTAATAGTAAANGTTCCACCNGTTAAATCATNAATAGNAAGTGATTTGGTNTTNGTTTTGGTAACCATNTCAACTATTGATTTTTCAATTTGNGAAAANGATAANGTGTTAGCATTTTTTAATACNGGAACNACNAATCCTTCATCAGACGCCACNGCAATNCCTACATGATANTAGTTTTTTAATATTATTTCTGTTTCTCGCATTTCTGAATTTAGATTTGGAAAGTCTATTAATGATTGTACAACTGATTTTACAAAAAATGACATAAATCCTAGTCCGACACCTTTTTCTTCTTTAAATGAATCTCTGTACTTTGATCTGATTGCCATTATTTCTGACATATCAACTTCATTATAGGTAGTAGTCATTACTGTATTTAGATGAGCATCAGTAAGCCTTTTAGCAATGGTTTCTCGTCTTTTAGTAATTCTTTTTTTTGTTTCTAATGATTCTTGTGAAACATGTGGTTCATCATTAGATGTATTTGTTTGATTATTTTTATTAATTTCAGTATTGATATCATCGATAGTAATTTTGCCAGCTCTCCCTGATCCGTTAATGGAATCTATATTAATAGAGTGTTTATCAGCAAGATTTTTAGCTATTGGAGTAATATTTATATCTTTTTCCTCTGTTTTTCCTGCTTGTGTTTCAGTTTCAGTGTTATTTGGTAGTTCTGATTCTTGTTTAGAATCGCTTGCATTATTTTGGATTTGTATTTTTTCTATTGATTCAGTATTTATGGTGCCAAGAACAGTTCCTACATTTACAATTTCTCCTTCCGGGATATTAACTGTTTCAAGAGTTCCTGTCGCTGGTGCTGTAACTTCAAGATTTACTTTTTCTGTTTCTAATTCTAAAATTGTTTCGCCAGCTTCTATTTGATCTCCTTCATTTTTCACCCAAGCTCCCACAGTTGCTTCAACTATGGATTCTCCCATTTCTGGAACTTTGATTTCTATTGCCAAATTTTACCTCTTATTTAATATCTTTAAATAGTTTTGCAATTGTTTCAGTTTGAACTTTGTGTAAATCTGAAGTCCCTACTGATGTACTTGCTCTTTGTACTGATCCACAATATTCTAAATCAAAATCATTAGATAATGAAGCTTTATCAAGTTGATTTGATACAAATTGCCAAGCCCCCCTGTTTTTCGGTTCTTCTTGTATCCAAATAATTCTATTAATATCCTTATGTTTTTTCAGGAAATTAATTATTTCATTTTTTGGGAATGGGTAAAGTTCTTCAATAGAAATTATTGCACTATTTGATGATAATGAATTAAATTCATTATCTAATAAATCAATTATAATTTTACCTGAACAAAGTATTAAATTGTTTATTTTATTTTTATTTTTAGGTAAATAAGTAATTATTTTTCTGAAATTATCTTCTGTAAATTTCTTTATTTCTGATGCTGCAAAAGGGTGTCTGAGTAAGCTTTTAGGAGTCATTATTATCATGGGGGTTTTATTTAATGTTTCCTTGGATTGCATTCTTAAAGCATGGAAATATTGTACTGATTTTGTTGGGTATATTACCCTTAGATTTGAGTCGGCACATAGACTTAGATATCTTTCTAAGTGAGCGCTAGAATGATTTGGCCCCTGTCCTTCATAACCATGTGGCAATAGCATTATAAGTGAGGATTTAATTCCCCATTTTGAATAACCTGATGAAATATATTCGTCAATTATACTTTGAGCATTATTAACAAAATCTCCAAATTGTGCTTCCCATAAAACTAATGAATTTTCAGTATCTAACAAAGTGTATCCATATTCAAAAGCTAAAGTAGCCATTTCAGTTAATGGGCTGTTTTTTATCATAATTTTAGATTGTTCAGGATACAAATGATTTAGTGGGATAAATTGATTGCCATTATTTATATCGTGTAAAACAGCATGTCTTTGGCTGAATGTACCTCTTTCTGTATCTTGCCCTGTCAATCTGATATTTTTTCCATCTTTGATTATACTGCCTAATGCTAATAATTCTGCATGACTCCAATCCAGTTTAGATTTAGTTTCAATTATATTTTGCTTTCTTTCTAAAATTCTTTTAAGCCTATTGTTTATTGTGAAATCATTAGGTATTTCAAATATCTTATGATTTAAATCAGTAAAAGCATTTATGCTTATGCCAGTCGGTGCATTGTTATATTCATTTGATATTTCTTTGTTTGATTTAATTAATTCTTGATGTTTTTTGGATACAGTCCCATTATTAGGATTTTCTAACTCTGCTTCAAGGATTTGATCCCATTTTTGTGTGTATTGATTTGTCAGTTTTTCAATATTATTACCATGAATATTGATTAATTTGTTTTTGTATATTTCTTTTAGATGAGGATGATTTGATATTTTTTTGTACATTAATGGTTGAGTAAATGATGGTTCATCCCCTTCATTATGGCCGTGTCTTCTGTATCCTACTAAATCTATTAAGATATCTTTTTGGAAAGTCATTTTATATTGGTAAGATAAGTTTGCCACATTAATACACGACTCTACGTCATCTGCATTAACATGAATGATAGGAATGTTGTATGCTTTAGCTATGTCTGTACAGTATCCATTTGATTTGGTTTCTTCAGGGTTTGTTGTAAATCCAATTTGATTATTAACTACGATATGTATAGTTCCACCAATATCATAGGGTTGTAAGTTTTTCATGTTGAAAAGTTCTGATACTATTCCTTGCCCAGAAAAACTTGCATCACCGTGGGTTATTATGCTCATTGATTTGTTAACTGCATTATTTTTAATTATATTTTCTTGTATAGATTTTAAATAACCATTAACAACAGGACTGGCAAGTTCAAGGTGGCTTGGATTATCTAATAATTTGATTTTCATATTGTTATGTAATATTTCTGACCCATAATGGTAAAGGACATCTTGCATCCATCCCGCGTAAGGATCATTGTTAGTATTAGTTACTTTACCTTCTTTTAAGTAACTGAATACTTCTGGGTATGGCAATTGAAATAGAGTAGCCATAACACTTATTCTACCTCTATGTTGCATCCCTAAAGTTATATATTCTTTTTTATCTTTCTCACTTAGCTCAATGAGTTTATCAAGCATAGGAATTAAAGAATCTTCTCCTTGTATTGAAAACCATTTTTTCGCAGGAAAATGTTTTGATAAAAATTCTTCAAAGGTATCAATTTCAGTGATTCTATTTAATAGATTGATTTGTTGATCATAGGATTGCTGGGTATTATTTGAATGCTCTATATTATCTATAAGCCAATTAATTTCATCTTGATTATCGAGGTGAAAGAATTCATATCCTATATTTGAAGTATACAATTCTTTTATTTTTTTTGTTTTGCCATTTGTGTTTATTTTTATATTTGGTACAGGGTGTATCGAAAGAGGGTCTAACTGCGCATATTTATGTCCATTTTTGCGTAAGTTTTCAATTTCAATTATTTCATCATTTGATTCAACGATGTTAGTTGTATCATTAAATGTATTTTTTTCAGTACTTAGATCAGAAAGAATATTTTTAAAATCTTGAGATTGAAAAAAATCGACTAGGTCTAGCCCTACACTATCAGGGTCAGATAGATAATCCTCATAAAGACCCATGATGTAAGCTGAGTTTAAATCTCCAAATTGATAGTTTTTATACATTAGTATTT
>NZNN01000044.1:0-13753 GCA_002694895.1 Chloroflexota bacterium | reverse complement strand
ATAACAAANCTATAAAATTCTATTTTNTTTGTTATAGNTATAAAAAATTTAATAGAAANATANCCTATTAAAAAAGATATTATAATTGCCAATATATCTATAAATAATATCTCAGTTAAATAAATCAGCCCTGTAACTCCNGCAACNANTGTNACTGGTATNCCCAAAAGAAAACTTATATTTAAAGATTCTGTTTTATTAAAACCTCTNAAAAGTAAGGATGTAATAGTTAAACCNGATCTGCTCATCCCGGGNATAATTGAAAATCCCTGNATTAAACCTATNATAATACCGTCTTTATNAGTAGCTTTTGANATATCTTTATTTANANTTAATCTTTTAGNACCAAAATACTGAAAAANACCTCCAGTTAAATAAATNAGNCCTAATACAATCATTCCNATTACCCCAACTATCTCAGATATTTCATCAACAAATATTATAAATACAAATATTGGTAAAGCAGATATAAAACTTGAAATAGTAGTAATTATATAAAATACAAGTTCCTGATAACTTTTTGATTTTGAAATAAAAGCATTTTTAAAAATTTTAAATATTCTGGATCTATAATAAATTAAAGAAGATAAACAGGTACCCAANTGTAAAGTTAGTGCAAAATAAACCAGGTTACCAAAAGAGGTATCCGGATCAAAAATACCATTTGTAACTAATACTAAGGCCTGAGAACTAATTGGGAGCCATTCAGTAATACCCTGAATGGCTCCCAGTATAATTTTATAGATTGAAATATCTATTATTAAATACCTTAATCTTTTTGCTGTGCAGCTAAGCCCTGTTCTCTNGCTAATTCTNCATCTATTTTAGCTTTAGCATCCNCAGAAACCCATNNTGACCATACATTTTCATTTCTCAAAAGAAAATAAATAGCAACTTCNTTATAAGCAATCCATCTATCTGCGGCTTCNCTAAATTGCCTTGCTTTCTGTTCAAGTTTCTCCAAAGGAGCCTTTGAAAAATCCCACTTATTTAATACTGCAGCAAGTTCTGGATGATCTCTTACAATATCATCAGAAATAACCACAGTAGAATCGGTTGCTCCTAATTTACCATTAGCAGGTAAAGTTACTGATCCATCATTGGCAAAAACTATATGGATTCTCGAATTACTTGAGCCCATGCCAGCATCACCTCTCTCTTTAGTAGTGTCTAAATCTTCTTCAGTAACAGTAAATCTTCGTACTATATCANCAGGATCAGAAAATTGTATTCTTCCATTAACATCCTTAACATTTTGTCCATAACCAAATTTTGCTATATACTCAAAGATTGCAGTTTGAATCATGGAATTTTTAGAATCTAAACTGGCCGTACGAATTTGTTCCCCTCTAAATTCTGTTGACTGATGCGCTCTTCCTACACCTTGGCCTGATGCAGTACAAGCTATAGATAAAAGAAAAAATACCATTAAAAATGAAAAAAAGTATTTAATATATTTTGTATTTTCCATAAACATAACACTCTCCTATTCCTATATAAATGTAATCATTAATTTAATGACATTCTTTTAGTAAAAGCTATTATAACAAAAATAAGCACTTACTTTAACAATTAGTTATTGTAATACAGATTTTATCTCTTTATATTACTAATTATTGCAATATATTATAGGAAGATATTATGACTAATAAACAGGANCAGGATCTTAAAGACAAAGCAAGNAAATTACACTTTAATTCAATAGTTGTGGATACCCANGCNGATACTATCAGCAGAATGGTTGATCCTCCTAATAATACTCATGGAATACATGATGATCCAGATAGAGCAAGAGAACATTATCCTATAGAAGATCAGGGGATAGATATATCTAAAAGATTAGAAGATGGGCATTTAGATTTACCCAGAATTTTTGAGGGAGGACTGGGTGTACAGTGGTGGTCATGTTTTGTTTATTCAGGATATATTGCAAAAAAAGAAACTGTAGACAGATCACTTGTATTAATTGATGCACTTAAAAGATTTGAAAAAATGCATCCTGAGCAGATTGGTCTTGCTCTGACAGCTGAAGACTGCAGAAATATGGTTAAACAAGGGAAACATGCAGTTGTACCATGTATTGAAGGTGGTCATGCAATAAATGACAATCTGGCTATATTAAGACAATACTGGGATCTTGGAGTAAGATATATTACTTTAACTCATTTCAATACAAACAACTGGGCTGACAGCTCAACTGATGCTGCTAAAAATAATGGATTAAGTCTTTTTGGTGTTGAGGTTGTAAAAGAGATGAATAAACTTGGAATGGTGGTAGATGTGTCCCATGTTTCAGATAAAACATTCTGGGATACTATAGAAGTGGTGAATAAACCATTGATGGCATCACATTCATCATCCTGGGAAATATGTAAACATCCCCGTAATATGAAAGATGACATGCTTAAAGCTGTTGCAACAAATGGTGGTGTTGTATGTGTTAATTTCTATCCGGGTTTTGTAGGTGAAGAATTAAGAATTGGTAATGAAAAGTTAGAAAATCAGATGTGGGAAGAAATAGAAGATCTTGAAAGAATGGGAAGGAGATCACCAAGCGGACATTTTGATAAATCAAATGAATATATAAAACAAGAGTCTAAAAAGATTAGAGATCGATACGAGATTGTTCGTAAGGATTTAGCATTACCAACTTTATCAGATGTTGTAGATCATATAGATCATATGGTTAAAGTNGCAGGTATTGATCANGTTGGNCTTGGTTCAGATTTTGATGGGATTCCTGAGGGTCCTGTAGGCCTTGAGGATTGTACTAAATTTCCTAGCATTACTGAAGAATTAATGCGAAGAGGTTATGCTGATGGAGANATACAAAAAATACTNGGCTTAAATACCATGAGGGTAATGGAAGCTAATATAGGTAAATAATTTATTTTGTAGTAAATGCTATAGCTAGACATCCTGGTCCAGCATGAGTTCCAACAACTGGCCCTATTTCGGTAATTGTTCCGGGATTATTTAAATTTTGTGCATTGATTTGGGTCAGAACATCTTGAGCTAAATCAGGTGTTGTTGAATGAAGAACTGCTACTTCAGTTATTTGATCTTTATCGCCCATATCATTAATCATACTTGATATCGCTTTTTTAATTGTCCTAGCTCTACTATGAGGTACTATCTCACCATCCTCTGTTGTGATTATTGGTTTTATATTCAATATAGAACCTAACATTGCTCTGGCTTTTCCAATACGCCCACCCCTTCTGAGAAATTCCATTGTATCCATTGCTACAAATACATTTGTTTTTTTTGCTGTAGTTTCAGTAATATCAGCTAATTCATCCAGACTTTTTGCATTTTTGGCTGCTCTTGCAGCATTCATTGCAACTAATCCCTGCGCCATTGATGCTGAACCGGTATCTATAATTTTTATTTTATTTGTATCTAAAGATTTAATAGCTTGTTCAGCAGAATTTATTGTGCCACTTAGTTTTGCAGATACATGAACAGATAGTATTTCATAGCCTGCTTTTAATAATTTTTCATAAGTTTTAACGAAAGCTTCAGGTGAAGGTTGTGATGTTGAGGGATGATTTGGGTCAGTTTCTAATTTTTTAAAGAATTCAGAGTTTGAAAGTTCTACTCCATCTAAGAATTGATCTGTTCCAAAAATTACGGTTAAAGGTACCACTGTGATATTCAATTCTTTAGCTATCTTAGGTGAAATGTCTGAGACACTGTCGGTTACTATTGCCAGTTTCATTTTTACTCCTAATGAGATTTGTTTTTACTTTCATTAAATAGTTTGATTAGTTTAAAGTTTATAATATATATATTCAACCTCTAAATAACTTGAAATATTAAGTGTGCTTTAAGCTTTATGTGCCTTAAAAGGGTTTTTTCTGTTTGGATAGCATGTTTTGCACATTTCGCATATCGTTCCGTCGCAACCTCGAGCAGTACAATAAGATCTGCCGTAATATATTATTTGTAAATGTAACTTATTCCAACTGTTTTTTGGAAATAGCTTTTTTAAGTCTTTTTCTGTTTCTATAACATTTTTACCTTTTGTTAAACCCCAACGTTGTGCTAATCGATGAATGTGAGTGTCAACTGGAAAAGCAGGATATCCAAATCCCTGAGACATGACTACACTTGCAGTTTTGTGACCAACTCCAGGCAAATTTTCTAAAGAAATGAAATCTTCTGGGACTTTTGAATTGTGCTTTTCAACAATTATTTTTGATAGATTAGAAATATTTGTTGATTTTTGAGGCGCTAAGCCACAGGGTCTAATAATTGAAGCAATTGTTTTTACGGGAATTTCCATCATCTTATTTGCATTGTTAGCTATTGCAAATAACTTAGGAGTAACTTGATTAACTTTTTTATCAGTACATTGAGCACTTAGTAATACTGCAATAAGTAATTCAAACTTATTTTTATGTTGTAGAGGGATAGGTGTCTCTGGATAGATCTCATTAAGCCGATTAAGAATAAAAAAAGCTCGATCTTTTTTTAACACGGCTGTTTCCTTTTGAAATTATTTTTTTGTAAGGTTTCTGTTTTTTAATTATCAATTATTTAAGAAATCTTTGTAAAGGTGTTTTATACTTTTTAGAAAAGATGAATGCTGTCAAAAATTCTTTAATTATTATAGAAATTAACATAAGAATAGAAGTAGTAATATATGGCTGATATAAGTATAATTTTTATCCAATTCATTTTGAAATGATATGAAAATAAAAGTAGGAATAATAAATGTCACAGGATATGCAGGTTCTGAGTTAGCTAGAATTTTGCATAATCACAAGAATGTAGAAATAGTTGAAGTTACAGGTAGAAGTCAGGCTGGTAATCATATCGCCCAGGCATTTCCGCATTTGGCAGATATAGATTTGCAGATAGAAAAATCTATTACAAAAAAATGTGATGTGATTTTTTCAGGATTACCGCATGCTGCTAGTGCAGAGCAAATCAAAACATATTTTAATGATGATTTGAAGATATTAGATTTAAGTGCTGATTTCCGATTAAATAATTTAGAAGAATATACTAAATGGTATGATACTGAGCATCCATCTCCTGAAAAGTTAAAAGATTTTGTTTATGGTTTGACTGAAATATATAGAAACGAAATTAAAAATTCCAATTATGTCGCTGTTCCTGGTTGTTTTCCAACTTCAACATTATTAGGTTTATTACCTGCAATTAAATCTGGATTAGTAAGCCCTCCTGTAATTGTAGATGCAAAAACAGGTGTGTCTGGCGCAGGGAGAAAATTATCATTAAATACCCATTTTTCTGAAGTTAATGAAAATGTTAAGGCATATTCGGTATATGGACACAGACATTTATCTGAAATAACACAAGAATGTATGATTTTAGATGAAAATTTTAAAAATAATATCACTTTTTTAACACATCTTATTCCTATGACAAGAGGAATTTTAACAACTATATATGCTGATTATAATGAAAAATTATTGAATAATGAAAATGATCTTATAGAAATATTTAAAACTTTTTATAAAGATTCTCAATTCGTTAAGATAGTTAATGAACCTCCATCTACAAAAGAGACATTAGGAACAAATTATTGTTTAGTTTTTCCTTATATTGAACCTAATAGTAATAAATTAATTATTATAAGTTGTATAGACAATTTAGTTAAAGGAACAGCAGGGCAGGCAGTTCAAGATATGAATTTAATGTTTGGGCTTAATGAATCTGAAGGACTTTTAGATTTGGCTCTCTATCCGTAATATTTATATCTTTAAATAAGTAAAAATAATATAATTTAACTAAATGGCCCCATCGTCTAACGGTTAGGACACCACCCTTTCAAGGTGGGAATACGGATTCGAATTCCGTTGGGGTCACCAATTATATAGGTACAATTTATGACTAAAAGACTTGTAATCTTATTTTCCATCGTATTAATTTTTTTATTTTTTATTATTAATTTTTTTATTTTCACTGATTATATTGATATAAATATTGATGTGAAATTTGGAGCAGAAAATTTATCATCACAATCTGAAGTTTTAAATCCTGAAAGTATTGATAATATGAAATTAAAAATNCAAATATTAGAAACTGAAATTTATGATTTGAAATTAAAAGTAAACATGAATGAATATGTTAATAATAAATTAAAAGAACAATACTGTGCTTATCTTATTTCCACGCCTAGTATCAGTAATAATACAAAATATTTAAAAGATTGTAAGGGTTGGGAATACGACAAGGAATAGTTGATAATAGAATATGATTTTCCGTATGATTTATAAGGTGATATATAATTAAAAGTGTTCATTTAATTATATATTTTTAACCACCTCCAACAGCTCTAACTATTTCAATGGTGTCTTTTNCATTGATAGTAACAAAATCCCAATTTTTCTTTTGTATTACTTCTCCATTATGAGCAATAGCAATAGTTCTTTTTTGAAGTCCTAAATTTTTAACCAGATCAGCTATTTTTATTGGGATTTCAATTTCATAATTTTCATGTCCATTTANATATATCATTTAAGTAGTTTTGATTTAATTTTTTTTATAGTGCTGTAAGGGTTTTGAGAATTAATTATACCTGTTATAAATGCAGCGCCATNAGCTCCGGATTTAATAACTTCAGATACATTATTAACATTAATACCNCCAATTGCAATTACGGGACATTGGTATTTTTTTTTAATTANATTAAATTTATTTAATCCAATTGGTTTAGTTTTTAAATGCGACTTTGATTTAAATATAGTTCCAAATANAACGTANTTTGGTTTTTTGNTATTATTAATTTTATGATTGTCATATAAGTGGNTTGATTTTCCAATTAATANGTTGGGTCTAAGGTTTGAAAAATTGAAATTTCCCCACTCTGAAGCTTTGATGTGAATTCCATCTGCATTTGATTCTGATGCTAATCTGTAATCTGAATTTACTATNACAGTACAGTTATTATTAAATTTAGTTTTAATTTTATTTATAAGAGAAAGTTTACTAGTATATTCAGTTTTTGTATCTCTTATCTGTACCATATTAACCCCTGATTTTATTGAATTAAAAATAAAATCATCTGGCACACNGAAAGTTTTTTTTATAGAATCNAGATCAATTATTAACATTAAATAATANGGAAGATCAAGTTTTTGGNTNAGCATTANTTNTGCTTTGCTATTTTATTAGNTGGGCTACTTGCTTTNCCTTGNTGTATTTTTGGAATTCTNCCTGCNAANTANGATTTTCTTCCTGCTTCTACTCCTAATTTAAAAGCTTCTCCCATTAGTACAGGATTTTCTGCTTGGGCAATAGCAGTATTAACAAGCACNCAATCTGCCCCAATTTCCATTGCTAAAGACGCATCCGAAGGAACTGCTAATCCTGCATCTATTACTACCGGGACACTAGCCTGTTCAATTATTATTATAATTTCTTCTAATGTATGTATGCCATTNCCTGAACCAATTGATGAACCTAGTGGCATTACTGTAGAACAACCTATTGATTCAAGTTTTTGTGCTAAAACTGGATCAGCATTAATATATGGTAATACAATAAAACCTTTTTTAATAAGTTCCTTCGCTGCCTCAAATGTTTGAACGGGGTCTGGAAGNAGGTATTTACTATCTGGAATTACTTCTAATTTGACCCAATTGGTNCCTGTTAGTTCTCTGGCAAGTTCAGCTGTAAATAAGGCTTCTTTTGTNGTTTTTGATCCNGCAGTGTTTGGTAATAGTGTATATTTGTTCCAATCAAAAAAATCTAATATTGATTTTTCTGATTGATTTTCAAGATCAAGTCTTCTGATAGCGACAGTTATTATTTCAGCACCAGATGCTTTAATAGAATTCACCATTTCATCATTTGATCTATGACGACCTGTGCCTATCATAAGCCTTGACTTAAACTTTTTGTCACTTATTTTAAGTAAATCTTTTTTTGACATTAAATTTTTATTGATTAATTAAAAATAAAATTAATATCACTTAATATCTGATTCTAAGTCCCTTACTATATTTTCAACCCTTTCAACAAGGTCATCTACTTCATCTTTAGATACAGAAATTGGGGGAGCTAGATTAATAGAACTTGGTGATGGAAGGCCAATCATTTTATATTTGTTGAATAAGCCAGTTAATTTTTTGGCTAAATTAAAATCAGCAGGAAATGGTTCTTTTGTATCTTTGTTTTTTACTATTTCAACTGCATTAAGTAAACCTTTACCTCCTCTGACATGACCTACAATATCGTATTTATACAATTCTTCTAATTTGCCCATCATGTAATCACCCATATCCTTTGAGTTTTGGACAATTTTTTCATTTTCCATAATTTCTAGAGTTTGAACCCCTGCTGCACATGATGCCGGGTTGCCTCCAAATGTCATTAGATGTGTAAATGTTTTACTATCATCTCCGATAAAAGCATCAGAGGTTTTTTTAGTAGCAATTGCACCTCCAATAGGAAGATAACCGCTTGTACAAGCTTTTGCAAAAGTAATTATATCTGGCACAACATCCCATTGTTCAATTGCAAACCAAGAGCCGGTTCTTCCGTAACCAGTGATTACTTCATCTGATATCATGATAACTCCATATTTATCACATATTTCCCTTATCATCTGGAAATAACTTTTATTCGGGACATGTATACCAGTTGCTGCTGAAATTGGTTCAGCAATAAATGCAGATACAGTTGAAGGGTTATGTGCAAGAATAGCACGTTCTAGATCTTTAGCATATTCTGAGCTTGCTTCATCTTCAGATTTGGTACTGAACCCATATCTATAACTATCATAGTTAGCGATTTTGATACTTCCTGTCATTAATGGTTCGAATTCATGAGGTGATCTGGTACCACCGCCAAGGCTCATTGTTGCATGCGTTGCCCCATGATATGAATTTATTCTGCTAATAACTTTAAATCTTGTCGCCTCGCCATTATTTATATGGTATTTTCGAGCCATTTTCAAAGCTGTTTCATTTGCTTCTGCTCCTCCAGATACAAAGAAAACCCTTGAATCCTTATCAGGTGCTACTGAAGCTATTTTAGCCGATAATTTTGCTGTGGGAGGGCTAACTGATCCCATAGGAGTAAAACTTATCTGTTTCATTTGCTCATAAGCTGCTTGAGCTATTTCAGTTCTCCCATGTCCTAAATTGACTAACCATAAACATGAAGTGGCGTCATACCAAGGTTGGTCTTTTTCATCATATAGCCATACACCCTTACCGCTAGTTATTGTTTTCAAACCTGTTTCTTCTGACATATCTCCNGCTGGTTTACCATGTGGCCAAAAATGATTTTGTGCCATTAATTTTAGATCTTCAAGTTCTGATCCTGATATTGGTGATGTTGCCATATTATTCTCCTTTTAATTAGGTTAAATATTTTTAATTTTTAATAAGTCGGTGTTCTCCAATGGTGATACCTGTGATCTAATCCTCTAACTAAATTATGATATAAAGTTTGGATTTCTTTTGAGATAATCCCGGGAGTCCCTTTGCCGATTGTATAACCATCAATTTTACCTATAAACTGAACTTCTCCTCCAGTACCACATATGAATGATTCATCTGAAACATAAAATTCAGTACGATCTACATCCCTTTCTTCAACATTTAATCCAAGTTCGTTTTTAGATATTTCTATAATTGATTTCCTTGTTATACTATCAAGAATTCCTGAAGTTACTGACGGGGTTATTAGTGTTTTATTTTTAATCATGAATACACAGGTGTAGGTGGATTCTGCAACCTTTCCTTTTGAGTTAAGTATTAAAGATTGATCATATCCGTTGATTCTTGCTTCTTCGGCAGCATATCTACCATTTTGATAATTTGCTATAGATTTTATACGTGGAGGCATGACATCATCTGATATTCTTCTCCAAGAACTTACACCAACATTTAATGTGTTATCTGAGGTTAAAAGAGAGTCTATTGGTTTTACAGTAATAGCCATATCTCCAAGTCTATCACCAGAAGGTAGAAATCCTGGTGGCCCATCTCCAAAATATGCCAATGGCATTATATATGTGTCAGCTTTATATTTATTTTTCCTAATAAGTTCTAATATAACTTCTTTTAATTTTTCTGTTTCTATATACGGGTGCATCCGCATCATTTTCATTGATTCAGTAAGTCTGTTTAAATGTTCATTAAGATGTAATACATAAACTTGGTCATCATTTTCATTGTAATAAGCTCTAATTCCTTCAAATACCATATTTATTGAACTCCAACCCAGCATAGAGATATGGAATGTTGCTTTATCCCAAGGAATAAATTTTCCTGATTTCCATACATAATCGGGAGCTTCAAGGTTTTCAAAAGTGTTACGTTTTACATTCTGTACTTGTTTTACCATGGTCTTAGTTTGAAATTGAAATAAATTAAAAATAGAATAACATATAAATAGTTTATAATGAACTCGTATTTTTTTTAATATAAATAAAATTCAAAATCAGGTCATTAANTATATGCCAAAAAAGTATCAAGGNGANCCNTATAATAGAATAACTGCNAAGGAATTNTATGCTTTAAGTAAAACAGANGAAATTAGGATTATAGATGTNAGNGAATTGTCTGANTATAATTCAGGNCATATTTNGGAATCNGAATTAATATCATTGAATAATATTGAGGATTGGGTAAAAGGTAATGAAATTNATGATAAAACAGNTTTTGTCTGTCAGGTNGGAGTTAGGAGTGCTTTAGCTTGTGAAATTGCTGCAGCTTATGGAGTTNTAGAGGATAATTTGTTTAATCTGGAAGGTGGAGTTAATGAATGGNCTAGGGAAGGANTTGANTTGAAATGATTAAATTTGCGAGTAATCAATGTCTATAACTGTAGTTGGGTCTGTAGCTTATGATACTGTAACAACTAGTTATGGCAAAAGTNTTAAACANTTAGGTGGATCTGCNATTTACTTCAGTATNGCAGCTTCTAAATTTACTAATGTNTATCCTGTNGGGGTTTATGGNGATGATTTTGATAATTCTGATATAAAACTTTTATTAGATAANTCTATAAATATATCTAATTTAAAAAAAGAAAAAGGNAAAACATTTTTTTGGGAAGGAGTTTATGATAATAATGACATTAACAGTAGAAAGACTATTACTACTGATTTAAATGTATTTGAAAAATTTGTTCCTGATTTAGATAATACTGCAAAAAAGTCAGATATTATATTTTTAGCTAATATTAATCCTGAATTACAATTAGACGTGTTAAATCAATGTAAGAAGATCAATCCTAGTTCTTTTGTTGGATTAGACACAATGGATTTATGGATTAACAATTCATTTGAATCATTAAATAAAGCTATATTTAAGTCCAATGTGATTCTGATAGATCAATATGAGGCAAGTGCCTTATCCAAGGTTAATAATTTGAAGGATGCTGGATTGAAAATATTAGAATCTGGTGTAGATTTTGTTGTAATAAAAAAAGGTGAACACGGGGCTTTAATTTTTAACAAAGATTATGAGATTAGCATTCCAGGATACCTAACAAACATTGTTAAAGACCCAACAGGAGCAGGAGATTCTTTTGCAGGCACATTTTTTGGTTATTTAGATAAAATTGGGAATGAATACACTTCAGAGAATATATTTATTGCTACTGTTTTAGCTACGGTTGTAGCATCTTATACAGTTGAAGGTTTTGGTGTAGAAGCGTTATTGAAACTTGATATTGATAATATTTATGAGAGATATGAGAAATATTTAAAATTAANAGGTCAAAGGACATATATTAGTTTAGATAATTTAAAAAGCAAATTAGATATTTAAGACAAATAAATAGTATTATGAATTTAATANAAATGTGTTAGAATTACCCGCGTTAGTTAAGGAATTTTAGGTCTTAGCTCTTAGAAATATATAATTTACAATAAAATTTTTATTAATTTGACAAGTTTAAAGTTTAAGGATAGTTAATGGCAGAATTTAAATATGATGTAAAAGATTTAAAATTAGCTTCTGAAGGGCTAAGAAGAATTGAGTGGTCTCAGAAAGAAATGCCTGTTTTAAATCAAATTCATAAAAGATTTATAAAAAATAAACCACTTAATGGAATGAAAATAGGTGCATGTTTGCATGTAACAACTGAGACAGCGTATTTAGCTAAAATTTTAAAAGATGGCGGGGCAGATGTTGCTATGTGTGCTAGCAATCCATTAAGTACCCAGGATGATGTTGCAGCAGCAATGGTATCAGAATTTGAAATACCAACTTTTTCTATNAGAGGAGAAGATAATGATACTTATTATGATCATCTTTCAAAAGTTTGTGATTTTGAACCTAATATGACAATGGATGATGGAGCAGATATGGTTGCTATGATTCATCAAGAAAGAGAGGGATTAATTGACAATATATTAGGAGGAAGTGAGGAAACTACAACAGGAATTATTCGACTAAGAAGTTTAGCTTCTCAAAATAAATTGAAATATCCAGTGATAGCTGTCAATGATGCTGATACTAAACATTTATTTGATAATAGATACGGGACAGGGCAAAGTACTTTGGACGGGATAACAAGAGCTACCAACATACTATGGGCTGGTAAAACAGTAGTAGTTGCCGGATATGGTTGGTGCGGTAAAGGTATAGCAAAAAGAGCCTCAGGCATGGGATCACATGTTATTGTTACTGAAGTAGATTCTGTCAGAGCTCTTGAAGCAGTAATGGATGGGTATAGAGTTATGAAAATGACCGATGCTGCAAAAGTTGGTGAAGTTTTTATCACTGTTACTGGCGGAATGAATGCTATTGGTAGAGAAGTAATACAAAATTTAAAATCAGGTGCAATAGTAGCAAATAGCGGTCATTTTAATGTTGAAATTGATATAGATGCTTTAGAAGATGAATCTGATTCTAGTAAAAATATATTGAATTCCGTTAAACAATATACTTTATATGATGGCAGACAAATATTTTTGTTAGGTGAAGGCAGATTGATAAATTTAGCAGCTGCAGAAGGACATCCTTCTGGTGTTATGGATTTAAGCTTTGCTGGTCAGGCTTTAGCAGCTGAATATATTAAAAATAATAATATGAATTTAAATAATGCAGTACATTCATTACCAGTTGAAATTGACAAAGAAATAGCTTTGTTGAAATTACAAGGTATGGATGTGGATATAGATGTNCTNACAGAAGAACAAGAAAAATATTTAAATAGCTGGGATATTGGNACATAATATTGGAGATATAAATGAGTTATGATTTTGTAAANGCTAAATCTTATTTATTTACTAGTGAGTCTGTTACGGAAGGGCATCCAGATAAAATTTGTGATCAAATTTCTGATTCTGTACTTGATAGTATTATTAAATTAGATCCAGAAGCCAGGGTAGCATGCGAGGTTTCAATAACTACAGGTTTAGTTGTTATTATGGGTGAGATAACTACTAGTGCATATGTAGATATTCCTTCTGTTGTAAGAAAAGTTATATCTGATATTGGATTTAATGATCCTGAATTAGGATTTGATTCTAAATCGTGTGGAATAATGCTTTCTATTAATGAACAGTCATCAGATATTTCAGAGGGGGTATCAACATCCTTAGAAGTAAGAGGAAAAGATATCACAGATAAGAATGCATTAATTGGTGCGGGTGATCAGGGAATGATGGTCGGGTACGCATGTACTGAAACTCCAGAATTGATGCCATTACCAATAACCTTATCCCATAAATTAGTTCAACAATTATCTAATGTACGTAGAGATAATACTCTTAATTATTTACGACCAGATGGTAAATCTCAAGTTACAGTTG
>NZNN01000043.1 GCA_002694895.1 Chloroflexota bacterium | reverse complement strand
AATAATATTATGCTGCCATCAGAACTTTTAATTTCATCCATAACAGCTTTTAATCTTTCTTCAAATTCGCCTCTGAATTTACTTCCCGCAATTAAAGCTCCCATATCTAAAGATAATATTTTTTTATCTCTTAATATACGAGGAACATCATTTTTAACTATTTTTTGTGCCAAAGCTTCTGCAATAGCTGTTTTTCCAACACCAGGNCCACCAATTAATACTGGATTATTTTTAGTTCTTCTTATTAATGTTTGTATCACNCGAGATATTTCTTCTTCACGACCCGTAACCGGATCCAGTTTACCTCTGGAAGCTAAATTAGTTAAATCAGTTGTATATCTGTTAAGAGACTGATATTTNTTTTCAGCATTTTCNTCTGATACTCTATGACTACCTCTNATTTTTTGTAAAGCTCTATAAACTTTTTCTATTTCAATATTAAATTCCCTAAATAATCTTACAACCAAACCTTGTTGTTCATGACATAAGCCAATCAGAAAATGTTCAGTACTGATAAAATCATCCTGTAATCTTTTACTTTCAGATTTAGATCTTTCAAGTAAGGCTTCAAGTCTTGGAGATGCGTATACCTGTGATGACGGATATCTCATGCCTATAGTAGATTCCATAGNAGAAACTAATCTGTTTCTTAAAGATTTAACTGCTGTATGNAATTCTTCAAATATAAGNATTGGAACACCTTTTTCATGTTCAAGCAAAGCCAATAATATATGTTCAGGATCCCATTGTGTGTGTTTATATTTCCACATTAGTTCNTGTGACAAATGCAGTACAGCCTGAGCTTCTTTTGTAAAGTCAGATTCTCTAAATGCCATTAATCATCTCCAAATATAACATATAAAACTTAGTATTGACAGNATATGTTATTTTGATTCTTTTGTCAATATGTTTCTTGATACAGTATGACTCAAGTTTACACGGAGACAATTATTTATATAAAATAAAGAAATGATAATAGACCTTCACTGCCATTCTAATAATTCTGATGATTCATTGCTTAGCATAGATCAAATAGCCGTTAATTCCAAAGAAAAAGGATTAGACGGAATATGTATTACCGATCATGAATATTTNAANAATGAAAAAGAATTAAATAATATTTCAAAAAAATATGGTATTAAAATTTTCTCTGGGAGTGAAATTAATACTGATATCGGGCATATTTTAGTATATGGACTCAAAGAATATAAATTTGGAATGCACAGGATAGAATTCCTTCATAAAGAGGTAAGCAAGGTAAATGGTGCAATGATATGGGCCCATCCATACAGAAGGATTATTAATGAAAAAGAAAAAATGAATACTACTGAATTTAATAGCAGAATTAACAATACATCAAAATCAGAAATAATTAATCTTATAAANGCGCTTGAAACNAATAATGGCAGAGGTACAGATTTTCAAAATCATTTCTCAAAAAAACTTGCAGAAAAATGCTCACTTAAAATGATTGGATCAAGCGATTGTCATCTTGAAAAAGATATAGCAACATGGGCAACAAAATTTGAATCAGAAAAAATANAAACAAATAAAGATCTAATTCANCAAATAATAAATGGTAATTATTCTCCTATAATAATAAATAACTCTTNAAATTTATATATTCGGATGAACACTNCTCCATTGTGTCGAAGTTTCGTATGCTGCTCCAAGNGCACAAATAATTGATTCTGTCATTGGNTGTCCTATTATTTGTAATCCAATAGGCATTCCAGAGGAACTTATACCACACGGAAGNGTGAGTGTGGGATATCGATTNTAATCAAAAGGTACNGTGAATTTCTGAAATGCTGTGCCTCTGAGATTGTCCATTGGCCCGTAATGAATGGAATCATCAACATAATGAGGGAAATCTATAACACANGGGGCAATTAAAACATCAACATTCTTTAATGAATTTGCAATTAAAGTATTNCTTTGATCTCTTTTATTACANGCTTCTATATATTCTTCTCTGGTCACAGAATGCCCTGTTTCAAGCCATCCTCTAAACCATTTGCCATACTCATTTTTACGTGACGGGTAATTTTCAGCATGAGCATATGCAGCTTCAGAAGTACACAATGTTCTCCAATATGGCAAGAATTCTTCGACATCGGGCATCTTTACATCCTGAATTTCTAAATTCAAACTCTGTATATCTTTAAGTGCCTGTCTCACAGCATCTGATATTTCTTTATTAACCCCATTGCTGGCATAGTTATCATCATATCCAATTTTTATATTATTGATATTTATAGTCGCCGGATCCTCATCATGTATATCGGCGACTGTAGTAAAATCATTTTTATCAAACCCTTTTATTACAGAAAACATATCCCACGCATCTTTAACTGAACGGGTCATAGGACCCACATGATCCAACGATTGTGCCAGATCTAAAACTCCGTATCTGCTCACTCTTCCATAAGTAGGTTTTAATCCCACTACTCCACAGGCAGCNGATGGAAATCGTATAGANCCACCTGTATCACTTCCTAANGAACCAGTACAAAGNCCTGCTGCTGTTGCAACTCCAGAACCACTTGAAGAGGAGCCTGACCATCTTTCAGTATTCCATGGATTTTTTGGTGCCTGCCTTCGAGGATTATATCCACCCATCGCACCTTCAGTTAAATTAAGTTTTCCAAGAAGTATTGCACCGGCATTTTTTAATTTGGTAATTACTGTAGCATCATATTTTGGAATAAAATTTTCTAAAACTGCTGTACCTGCCATAGTTCTTACACCTTCTGTGTAACATAAGTCCTTTACTCCTATAGGAATTCCATGTAACGGACCAAAATTTTCAACAGGAATTTTAGATATATCTTCTGCTGTTTTTAATGCACTTTCTTTCATCAAAGTAGCATATGACAGAAGTTCAGAATCCAGGGAATCAATTCTATCAAACATAAATTCAGTTACTTCTAAAGGAGTAATTTCCTTGGTTTCATATAATTGTTTTATCTGATCAATTGAAAGATAGTGTATTTGATCCTTTATAGTACCACTCATATGAAATCCCTTAATATAATTCTATAAATATTCTCTGAAACTATTTGAATAGACAAACAATGCTGGAGTGCCGCCAGTATGTATAAATACTAAAGCTTTTGATTCATCAAAATGCCCTTTTTTAACAAGATCAATCATTCCCGCAAATGCTTTTCCTGAATATACAGGATCAAGAATAATTCCTTCTGTTCGTGCCAACAATTTAACTGCTTCAATCATTTCTTCAGATGGAATTCCGTATCCTTCTCCAATGTAATTATCATTAAAAATAATATCATCATCTTCATAGGATAAACCAAGATCATAATATTTAGATGTTTCATTACATAAATCTTTTAACTTTGGTATCACAACCGAAGCATCAGAACTTATTCCCATACCAACAGCATCAATACCTGACTTTTCAACATCAGCACCTAAAATCATCCCTGTCTGTGTTCCTCCGCTTCCTGAAGCTGCTACCATGCTTCCAATTTCAATTCCCATATCATTGGCCTGTGATATCATTTCCATCGTCATAGAAATATATCCCAGACTACCAATCTGATTGCTACCACCTACAGGAATAAAATATGGGTTTTTACCCTTATCTTTTAGATCCTGCATAATATTATCAATAGTATCATCCATTGATAACTTTCCTCCCTTATCTAAAGCTTCACCATCTTCATCTATTAAAACCAATTCAGCACCCAATAATTCATCAAGAAAAATATTTCCATTATAATCTTTTGACCATGAAGGCCTTGCAACAATAATACATTCAAGACCAAATTTTGTGGCAGCTGCTGCTGTCTGCCTACAATGATTCGACTGAACAGCTCCTGCAGTTATAACTACATCAGCATTTTTATCCAGAGCATCCCCAATCAGAAACTCCAGTTTTCTTGATTTATTACCTCCAAATGCCAGTCCGGTACAATCATCTCTTTTTATATATATCTCAGGACCACCAAGCTTCTTTGTAAGATTTTCCAGATGCTCCAGCGGAGTCGGAGAATGTATTAATTTAACTCTGGGATATTTCGATAACTGCATATTAATCTCCTTAATTAATTATTTAATATCTTTGAAGCCATTGCATAAATTAAATCTTCTTCTGAAATAGTAGAAGTCTTAAATTTCATATCATGTTCAAGTAATATATCGCTTAAATTTTTTATTCTAGCAAAACTAATTTGTTTTGCTAATTGTATTGTCAAATTAAATACATAAGAAGGCAACCCCAGACTTTTATTAATTTCAGTCATATTCTGCCCTTCTTCAATTCTACTTTTAGCTGAAGCAATAATTCTTATCTGTCGTGCAATCATAGATATAAGATATGAAAATCCCGATCCTGAAGAAACAAATTCATTTAGCTGAAACAACGCTTTTTCTTCCCTAAGCATAATCAAATCATCAACCAGGGCAAATATTTTATATCTGTGTCTTGGGCTCGAAATGTGATGTTTAATATCATTAATACCTAAATTATTACTTTTATGATCTTCATTAAATATAACTGATAATTTTTTAATTTCATTAAATATACTCAAACTATCCCAGTCATTTATATCTGAAAGATATTTCGCAGCATTGTAATCTAAATCAAGGTCATAGGAAATTGCAAGGGATTGTATCCATTTAATCTCTTCATTCTTATTAGCCGGATTATTAAAAATTTTCTTTTCAAAATTCTTAAATATAAATGATTTTTGAATATCTTTATTAAGCTTGCCATCCCAGTCAATTAATATACTGTTATTAGGATTTACCGAATCTGCGATTATTGAATCTATCTTAGCAATATTAATATTTTTTTCATCAGATTCTATTTTCTTTAATATTATGCACTTATTCTGCCGGAACATATCATATGAAACAACTTCAGTAGACAATTGATTTAAATCAATATTATCCAGATAAAAAAAACGATAATCAGAAGAGTTTCCATACTTATTTATAAAGCCATCTTTAAAATGACTTTTATCATATAAATTATCACCATAAATTAACAAATTCAATATAAGCTCCCCAGGTCAATTTAATGTATACTAAATATAAGGAGAAATCTATATGTTTTTATTTAGATTAATTAGCTCAATAAGACTTNTATGGAAATTACTNACAGANTCACGTGTTCCGTTCTGGATNAGAATTGCTCTGCCTTTGGCATTGATTTATGTAATTTCTCCAATTGATATTNTNCCNGATTTNATACCTNTTATGGGTAGAGTNGATGACATAATTGCTATTGTNGCNGGTATTATGATTTTATTAAAATTAGCCCCNAAAAAAGTAGTAAACCANTACAAAAAAGACGATAAAANTATCATAGACGGGGAATACCGCGAAGAAGATCAGGAAAACCAGAATAAAAATGGAAAATCAGAATAAACCTGNAAANTTTTTTGAAAGTATTTATGTACACATCCCTTTCTGTGAAATAAAATGTCCTTACTGTGATTTCAATGCATATTCTGATGTGGATCATTTAACTGAAAACCTTATTAATTCAATAGAAAAAGAAATTATTTACTGGGGCACATTATTTGAAAATCAAAAAATCAAATCAATATTCTTTGGTGGAGGTACCCCTTCATGGATAGAATCAAAATACATTCAAAACATCATTAAAGTAATAAACGAAAATTTCAATCTAAAAAAAGATATAGAAATTACACTTGAATCCAATCCCCTGGATTTGACTGAAACAAAAATTGATGATTATCAACATTCAGGAATAAACCGGTTCAGTGTAGGTATACAGAGTTTAAATGATAAAACACTTAAATTTATCGGCAGAAATCACAACAGAAAAGGAGCACTGAATGCTCTTAAAAATCTTAATGATAAAAAAGTAAAGAATTTCAGTGTAGATATTATGTTTGGAATTCCGTACCAAACTGTAGCAGAAATTAAAGAAACAGTAGAAACATTAATTAAATTCAACCCTACTCATTTCTCTTCATATTCTTTTACCATAGAACCTAATACCCCTTTTCATAAATTTGTAAAAGAAAAGAAAATCAAAGAACTGGATGAAGATACTTATATTGAGATCTTTAATACTATTTATTCAACATTAAAAAATAATAACTACACTAATTACGAAATTTCAAACTGGGCTCTTGAGGGTTATGAAAGTATACATAATTCAAACTACTGGGATAATAAGAATTTTTTAGGAGTAGGCCCTGGAGCTCATTCATATCTTAATGAAATAAGGTTTAGCAACATCAAATCTCCAAAAAAATATATTCAACATATAAGTAAAATTCAAAACAATAGTAATTCCCAAATAAATAATTTTAATGAATTTATTAAAACAATTAATTTTGTCTATGATCATGAAATAATCACAAAAGATATAAAACAAAAAGAATATATAATATTTGCACTACGAAAAAACACAGGACTTAGTAAATCAAAATTCAATGAAGAATTTAATGAAAATATTGAAAAGTTCCTACCTGAAAATCTAAATAATTTTATAGATTATAATTTAATTAAAACAAACGATGATATTATTAAGCTAACTGACAAAGGCAAATTGTTAAGTAACGAATTATTCAGAGAAATTCTATATCCATCGGGTAAATAATGAATGTAATAGGTACAGCCGGACATGTAGATCACGGTAAATCCACAATAATTAAAAATCTTACTTCCATTGACCCAGACAGACTCAAAGAAGAAAAAGAAAGAGAAATGACTATTGATCTTGGTTTTGCATGGCTGAATAACCCAAATACAAATGAACCTGTGGGAATTATTGATGTTCCCGGGCATGAAGATCTTGTTGATAATATGTTAAAAGGCGTTTTTGCAATAGATCTTGCATTACTTGTAGTAGCAGCCACCGAATCAATCAAACAACAAACNATTGAACATCTGGAAATTCTAAAACTTTTAAATATCCCCCGGATTATATTAATTGTAACCAAAAAAGATCTGGCTTCTGAAGAAATGAAAAACAAAACGTTATCAGATGCAAAAAACTTGCTTAAAGATTATGAATATGACGAAAGTAAAAATATAGTAGTAGATTCAACAAATACTAAAGATATAAATAAATTAAAAAATCTAATTTTTTCTGAATTAAATGAATTGGCTTCTCCAAAAATTTCCTCAAATGCAAGAATGTATACAGACAGAGTTTTCCATAAAAAAGGATACGGAACAATTGTTACAGGGACACTGCTTGAAGGTAAACTAGAAAAAGGACAGGACGTATATTTAAATGGAATAACAAAATCAAGAATCAGAGGATTGCAGNCATATGATCAAAATGTAAATACAGCNAATGCAAAAACAAGGCTTGCAATAAATCTTACAAATATTGATAAAAATTCCATCTCAAAAGGAGATCATATAACTTCTGAATTGATACCTGNATTAAATAATTCATTTGATGCAATAATAAAACTGTCAAAATCGTTTAAAAAATCAATAAAACACAATTCAACAATCCAGGCATTTATAGGTTCAAGGCAAATAAATTGCAGATTAATATTAGGTAACCTGAAAGAAATAAACGATCATACCAGCCATTATGTCCATCTCAGATCAGATAAAAAAATATCATGNAAAGTTAATGATCCAATTATTCTAAGATCATCTGGTGAAACTATAGCAGGAGGNGAAATATTAAACACAGGNNCATCTTTAAAATTATTNAAATCANCNGTNTANAAAGAATANCTNAATGCATTATCAAAAAATGATATACAAAATGCTNCTGAAAAATTAATAAATATTAATAAAGTAATTACNTTAGGCAAATTAAAAACACAGCTTAATCAAAACACAGATGAAATAAAAAATAATTTATTAAATTTACAAAAAAGTAAAACTATTATCATAATTAAAAATAATACCAATAAAGATATTCAGCTTATAGATGTGAAATGGTGGTTAAAAAAATCAAAAGAAATGATAAAAATTCTACAAAACTTCCATGACAACTTCCCTCTTAGAGATGGAATAAATAAAAAAGAACTTATACAAAAATTATTTCCAGGATATGAAACAAGAACTGCCAGGAGTCTTTTTGATATCCTGGGGCAAAATCCAAAATTTAATCATAAATCTGACCTGATTTCACTCAATGAAAATAATAACTCCAAGTCTGAGCATACTGAGGAAATATCTGAAATTATAAAATCTATTAACAATAACACCAATCCTTTAATTCAGACGGGTGAAATTGATAAAGAGGTAATATCCTATCTGATAAACAAATCAATAATTATCAGATTGGCAAATGGAATATATGTTAAACAGGAATGGTTCAATTTATCAAAAGAAAAAATATTGAAACATTTTGAGGATAATGACAAACTTGAAATACAAACTGCTAAATCTATTTTAAATACTTCAAGAAAAATAACTGTTGCATTTCTGGAAAAATTAGACTCAGATAGCACAACAAAAAGAATTGAAAATAAAAGGATATTAATAAAATAAATATGGATGGAACCGATTCAAATAAAATAGAATTTTCTTTTTCCTCAGGATTTATTTCTGTTTCAGGTCTTTCTGCATTTCTAAGAAACCTACAGGTTGCTTTAAGGGCGATCGGCAAGGAAAATCCTGAAACGAATTACGATTTCTCAGGAAGCAATGCTCCTTCATTATTCATATGTGATATGTCTTCATCTGATTCATTTAATATTGCTATTAAATTTACATATGATGACCAGGATTTTGACAGTGACAAATCAGATGTAATCTATTCACATTTTTTATCTAAAACATTTGAATTATGCGAAGACAGTGCCCAGCAAAGTCTTTGGGGAAGAGATGTTACAAGAAAAAAAACTACATCAAGTAAATCATCATTAAATCCTGAATCTACTGAATCAAGGTTACTTGAATTTGTAGATCATCTGAAAAGAATGGGAGACTCTGAAATCACATTCAAATCCAAAAAACTTAAAATCAAAAATAAATTTGCTTCACTTGAACAATAAATGAAATATAACTTAATCTTACAAAAATTGTTCCATAAATAATTTTTTTACGAGTTTAAATTCTCAATTTCATTATTGTATTCAAAGAACATATGTTCTAATATTAAATAGAATGGAAATAGATAAAACAGTCAAATATATATCAGGGCTAGCAAGGCAATTAAAAAATGAGAATTCATTTAAAACTACTGTTATTTCAAAACTTAAAAATAATCTTGAGAGTTCAATAAATTTCAGACTTGAAAACATAACCAACGAACAAAATGCTCAAGCTGCATATGCTGATTTACTCAAGGAATATGATGCTGCAGAAGCTCTTTTAAACAATTCAGTATTTTCAACTGACGGATCTACTCTTGAAGCTGATCGTGATCTTCCAATAGAATTTGCTGCAATCAATGTTGGATATGTAAATATAAATTACGGTGATGACTCAGGAGCTGAATTTGATTCTGCATTAAGTTTTTATCCAGATCCAAAAATACAGGAAATAGACTCGAGAGTATTATCTGATGTAAATTCCATGAGTGCTTTAAGACATGTAATGGAAATAGAATATCTGGTAGAAAAAATGGAAGCTTTTAAAACAGATGCAATAAAACTTGGCTTTATAGACGGGAATTTTTATCCCAACTTTGCTTTATCCCATATTAACAACAACTCTTTAAAACAATTGCTCATAAAAAGGCTTAAAGCAGTAGCTGAAAGAATATTGAGTCTAGCAAAATATAACGCTTACATTATCTCCTACAACAGTAGTCCCAAATCAGTTCATATCACAAGTAAAATGGATACTAAAATCTCATCTGATTTCAGAGACAGTGAAATATTTAATGAGCTTCTTGAAGATAATCAGAGATCAGCTGTATTTAATGAAATATCTGATGATACAGATGAAAAAAGTCTTACCCCTGTATCATTTGTTTATTTAAATAATTCATATGAAATAGCCAAAGTAGAATTTATCAAAGATACGATAAATAAAGATACTATGAATAAAATACATAATATTGGTGCTAATGTGCTGATTTGCCAAAAAGGAATTGATG
>NZNN01000042.1 GCA_002694895.1 Chloroflexota bacterium | reverse complement strand
ATAGTCCAAATTCGCCTTCAACTTCAATATCATGACAATTTCGTTCAAGGCCAGGAACTGCAATAATACGAATTTGAGTCTTGTCAGGACCTATACCAGCAAAACTAACAGCTGCAGATACATTAACATTTGCTGGAAATCCCCGACATGCTTCTCTAGCTGTCCCATAAAATACTTCTTTTTCTTCAGTCAAACCAAGAACAGTAATTCCTCTTTCAACTAAATATGGGGATCCTTCCAAAGCCATTAATGGTTTTCGAGTAATCATAGTAACTGTATCAATTCTGCCAATAGAAGCAGATTTAATACCATCTAACCCAGCTATTGCACCTGAAGGAGCGTAAAGTTTACATCCATACTTCTTAGCTAATTCAATAATATCAGGATAATCTATAAGAGCTCCTATGCTAATAGCCATAAGGTCTTTTCCGGATTCAAATGTTTCGCGGGCAAGATTAGGTAATACATCACCACCTGCAGCTTCAACTATTAAATCTGATTCTTTAATTAATTTTTCACGGGTATAATATCCTGGCGGTTCCTTAAGAGTAGATAAAAATTCTTGTGCTTTTCCTTTTGTTCTGCTGGTTATTCCTGATATTGGGAGTGTCAACACCCCATCTTCGCTAGCTTTTAACAATGCCTGCCCCACAGCACCACATCCTACAATACCTATTTTTGTCATTATCAAAATTCTCCACTTAATGATTGTCAAAATTAATTAAATAACATACTTAAAAAGTGTACCATAAGCATTATCAACTAATATTCAACAAGATAAAAAAGAAATGCTTGACAGAACTATTGTCATATTAGATATTAATTATGAGGTGAAAATATGAATGAACAACAAGCAATTTTAAGACCTGAAACACTGTTAGAAGAATTTAAGAAAATAGGAGTAACTCACATTATTACTATCCCCGATAGCGAAACAAATTATCTATACGAACTAATGGAAGAACAAGACTGGTTAGATGTTATTCCAGTATCTAGAGAAGGAGAATCTATGTCTGTTGCTTTAGGGTTAAATGTAGCTGGCAAAATTCCTGTAGTCCTAATACAAAACACCGGTATGCTTGAATCTGGGGATTCAATAAGAGGAATGGCTTTAGATACGGGATTTCCTTTACTTATGATTGTAGGATACAGAGGATGGACAAGAAAAGGCAAAACTCCTGACTCAGCTGCTACTTATACAGAACCATTTCTAAATGCTTTCAGAATTAATTATTATCTTGTTGAACAAAATGAAGATGGCCCAAGAATTTCTGAAGCTTACAAAGAATCTTTAGCTACTAAAAGACCTGTAGTAGTTTTGATTGGAGATGAGTATCACGGATTTAATAGATAACAAAATTGATCAAAGAAATAGAAATCGATGATAGAAGCTAAAAAAGTATTTGAAACATTTCAAAAACATAGAGGTAATTCAATTGTCCATGTTCAAGGTACATCAGGATACCATTGGAATGATATAACACAAAACCCTAACAGAGATATAAATTTTGATGATGCAATGGGACAAAGTACATCTGCAATTTTTGGATTGGCACTTGGACTTAAAAATGAAAAAGTTGTTCATTTTGATACTGAAGGAGCTCTTTTAATGAACCTAGGGGTATTAGCTTCCATTGCCGGCAAACGCCCAAAAAATTTTGTACATTTCCTGTTGGATAATGAATGCTATGCAACAACCGGAGGGCAGCCAGTGCCAAATGCAGAATATATCGATTATGCTCAAATGGCTGCTGCAGCCGGTTATCCTTCAACTTATAACTTCACTGATTTAGAAGAACTTACAACAAACATGGAAAAAATCATGAATACTGAAGGACCGNTATTTGTTGCAATAAAAATAAATCCGGAAATTGAAAACTTACCCATGGGACTCAGAGAAAATCATCATACACGCACTATATTACAAACAATTAATGATTTAAGGAAAGAATTAAATATAAACTAATAATTGAAAAATTGGAGAAACAAATGATAGAAGCTAAAAAAGTATTTGAAGCATTTCAAAAACATAGAGATAATTCAATTGTTGCAGTACAAGGAACATCTGGACATCATTGGAATGGTATAACCACAAACCCTAACAGAGATATATCTTTAGGTGGTGCTATGGGACAAAGTACATCTGCTGTTTTTGGACTTGCACTTGGACTTAAAAATGAAAAAGTTGTTCATTTTGATACTGAAGGAGCTCTTTTAATGAANCTGGGAGTATTGGCTTCCATTGCGGGAAAACGGCCCAATAATTTTGTGCATTTTCTGTTAGATAATGGATGCTATGCAACAACTGGTGGGCAACCAGTACCAAACGGCGAAGATATTAATTATGCTCAAATGGCATCTGCAGCTGGTTATAAATCAACTTATAATTTTGCTGANTTAGAAGAACTTACAACAAGTATGGAAGAAATTATGAATACAGAAGGCCCGGTATTTGTTGCAATAAAAATAAATCCGGAAATTGAAAACTTACCNATGGGACTTAGAGCAAAACGTAATACAAGAAGCAGAGCACAGACAATAAATGATTTACGAAAAGAATTAAATATAAACTGAAATATTATTTGATCATAATTAATCAAACATTTTAAGGGAGGATATTATGTCTACTACTAAACTTGGAGGATATGCATTTATTGTAGCTTCTATTATTCTATTTGTAGGTGGTATGCCCATAGCCGATGATTTTGAAAGAATTGGAAGTATTTTATCCGTTTATGGATTTATGGGATTAGCTTTTGCAGTTTATGCTTTATGCAATTATTTTCGAAAAGATGATAAAGATAATGGCTTATTAAGCTTAATTCCTATTCTAGCTTTGATTGGATGGACAGGAGCTGCATATGGTANCGCGCTTAATATTGCAGAAAATATGGCAAGCATAGAAACTGTTAATTCAGTTGCTTCAATATCTAATCTAATAGGATTCACAGGTGCGGTGGGTGGTTTCATAGCTGCTGCTTTAATTGGAATCTATGTATTAGGAAATTCTAAATTTATTCCAAATTCAATTTATAGAGTGCTTACAATATTGTTTATAATTGCAGGTCTTGCTATGGCAACAATGGCAACTATTATGCCACTGTTTTCTGAAGGAAGAGATGCAGCTGAAGCTATTGGTGAAGCAGGCAGGCAAAACTTTCCTTTTGATGCATCAATGCTATTTTTTGTATGGATATATAGCATGACAATGTTCACATTATGGTCAATATATACAGGTCTAATAATGCTTGGCAAAGGTAAATAAACCATAATAATTTATATATGAAAAATACCGGAAAAAAATTCCAAATTGCAGGGTTAAATTTAACAAGATTTTTAATTCTATTTTTTTTTGCAATACCATCAATATGTTTCATAACAGCTTTTTGCGTTATGTTTTAATTCAAGTTAATATTCAATAAATAATAAATATATAAAGGATTAAAACTATGATAAAAGGACTAATAGCACCTATCCTTACACCATTTAATAACGACCTTACTCTTAATCAAAATCTATATAACGAACTTGCAAAAAATCTTTTAGAAAACGGATGCTCAGGGTTGGCACCTTTTGGAACAACTGGTGAAGCACTTTCTGTTGGAAATCAGGAAAGAATGATTGCGCTTGAAAAATTAATTGAAAGTGGCATAGATCCTAATGTTCTTATTCCAGGAACCGGGTTATGTAATTTGCCAGATACAATTTTATTGAGTCAGCATGCTATGAATCTTGGATGCCGTGGCGTCATGACTCTGCCTCCATTTTATATAAAAGATATGAATGACCANGGTTTATTTGAACATTATGAAAAACTAATTGAAGGAATAAATCATCCTAAATTNAAAATTTATTTATATCATATACCTCAGGTNTCAGGCGTCGGATTATCAATAGAACTTGTATCAAAATTAAAAACAGCATATCCGGATATCATAGCAGGCATAAAAGATAGTTCGGGAGTTTGGGGAAATACTGAAGCTTTATTAAATATTAATGATTTAATTGTTTATCCCGGAGCTGAATTACCAGTCATAGAAGCAATTAAATTAGGTGCCCCTGGATGTATTTCCGCAACAGCAAATATTAACAGTCANGATATAGGAGAAGTAATTAAACTCTGTCACTCAGGTAATTGGGATGAAGCAGAAAAATTACATCTAAAAGTAAAAAAAGTCCGATTATTATTTCAGGATTATGCGCCAATTCCGGCACAAAAAGCAATTTTGGCAATGAAAACTAACAATGATCTGTGGAATAATCTACGTCCTCCTCTTCAAAGTATATCACCAGAAAAAGCAAATGCTCTGGCATCAACTCTTACTAATGATTTTGAATTTTCAATTTAAAAATTAAAAGGATAACGAATTTTCAAAGATCTTTCTGCCGATGTATACCATCCCTGGGATGCATGATCTGAAGTATGTAAATAACATTTAACTTCAACCACATCTGATCCTTTTCTAAATGTGAAAAGTCTACTCATAGGCATACAAGTATTCCCATGATATTTTGTTAAGGCAGATATATTGGCAAAATTCACCCCAAAACGTGATTCAATATGACTACGNCCATTAACCACATCATCAGGATGTGTATGAGTATGTGCTCCAAGCCATAAATCCATTGCAGGTTGATTTAAATCAAGAAAGGATTCTATTCTTCCTGAATCAGGCATATTGCCTACAAAATAAATAAATGAAGCACCTTGAGGAGCTCCGTCTTCAAATCTACCATGATAACCACCATCACATCCTTCATTTAACCCAGTAGCTACAGTAGTTTCTTTTATCATATGATGAGCACAGGTAATTACAATTCTGTTTTTATTTTCTTTAATCTTTTTTTTCCACCAGGAAAATGTTTCTTCACTTATTGCCCCTGCAGGATACCCTCCTCTCTTACCTTCACCTCTGCCAATAGGTTTTGGAAGATCATTACGATCAGCTAGCATCAAAAAAGTTATATTTCCAACATCAAAAGAATAATGTTCCCATGTTCCTTCTACTTTAAATGGCCGCTTTAAATTATCCACACCTGAAAATTTTGTGTTTTCGCCAGTAGGATCTAGCCATTTTCTAAACCACCACTGTACTGGATTATCTCCATGCCTGGTAGCATCATGATTTCCTATCACATCATAAAAATGTTCTCTGGGATGTTTTGTTGAAGCAGAATATTGTTCTACAACAAGCTTACCTTCTTCGTCATCTGGAGGAAATTGAGATCCGGTAAAATCACCCAAATTTACACAAATATCCCAATCAAACGATTGCCCGCCATCATCTCCTCCATTTTCAGAATGCAGGATAGCTTCTGATAAACTTTTTCTTCCATGTTGAATATCGGTACCTACATGGGCATCTGAAATTGCCCATAGCTTAAATTTATCTCCAGAAAACATTATTATAACCTCTTACTATTCTGATCAATTTTTAAAGCAATAATAAAACTAATAAATCCCATTGTTAATAATATAGATACAATTTTTAGCATAGAATCATAACCACTCCATTCCCAAATTTGTGCCCCTAGAATTGGTGACAAAGCAGAGCCCCCAATAAATCCAACTGCCATTGCGCCACTTACAGAACCAAATCTTTCATACCCTATAATATTAGCAGTCACAACGGCTCGGGTAATGCTGGTCATCCCAGCCCCGGATCCCTGAAAAATAACAAAAAGAATCAATAAATAAATATTATTATTTGCATATAATAAAAACATTGAAGCTACAATCTTCAATATAAAAGTTAGAGTAGAAATAATATTTATAGAATAATTTTGCTTCTGCAATATAATCATAATTATTCTTCCGACAACCTGCGATGGCCCTATTAACGCCGTTATTAACAATTGAGTTGCATTTGGAATATTTCTTTCAATTAATAACGGAAAGATATGAGTTATTACCATTCCATGAGCTAATGCCAATATAAGAAATGAGAAAAACAAAGAAATAAACTCAGGTCTAATCAAATCGTTTCTTAATTTATAGTTGGCAAATTTATCTGACAATGGTTTTAAATTTACAGAATGTTTATCTTCATTCTTTGTTGAGATAAACAAAATAGGTACAACAAAAAGTAATATTACAAACGCAAATAATCTAGCAGATGCCTGCCAATTAATTAAATCTGCAAATATATTTGCAACAGGAAAAGATACAGTACCTGCAAAGCCTGCTATAAGGGTAATAAATATTATTGCATCCTTAGCTTTAGTTCCTCTTACTTTTGTAACATAAGCAAAACAAGGTTCATATAAGCATCCAGATAAAGCTATTCCTATAACACTCCAAGTTAAAAAAAATATCCAAAATTCTGATGAAAAAGATAAAACTATTAACCCAGCAGCTCCGAGTATTGATGAACCAATAAGTATTTTTTGACCATGACCTTTATCAATTAGATTCCCTACAAATGGAGCTAATAAAGATGAAATTATAATTGCTGAAGTAAAAGCACTGGCAATTGCAGTTTTAGAAAAACCTAAATTTAGCTCCCATCTAGCAAACAAAGCAGGGAAAAGATAATATAACCCTGCCCATAAAATTGTCTGAGCAACAGCGAGAAATAATATGTTAAATGGGCGATCCATATCTCATTATAATCTTATTCATCTACTCCTTGCTCTATTTGTAAATTAGAACATGAAAACAAAAATACAATTAAAAGAATAATTCAAAGCATATTTTTATTTATGATGGCCTTTTAAATTATTCCATGTTATGACAGACCTATGAGTATTATCACAAAATGGCATAGTTTTTGTAAATCCGCATCTACAAAAGGATCTTTTGGAATCAGTAATTTCTTCTTCTGATCCGTCAGGGTAAACTATAGTATAAGTGCCATAAACTTTAATAGAATTACCTAATACTACTCTCACTTCTTTGTTTTTATTCATTATGCTTTTAATTCAGAAATATAAATCAAAAGCATCCTATCAGTGATTAAAATTAAATTCAAATTGTATATTATTAAAAAATAAATCCATTAAAAGGTGACAGGGATGACAAAAGTAAATTTAAAACAAAGAATGAAATCCGGAGAAATATTAATAGGTGTATCTGTACCTATTAATGCTTCATTAAATGAAATGGAAGAAATAATAAGTAAAGATGAATATGCATTTGTATCTACAGACAGTCAACATAATGCATTTAATGAAGAAACTTTAGTAAACTTTTGCCAACATGCTAAAAAATTAGGCATACCGACTCAGTTTAGAATAAAACATACAAGAGAAACATATCTGATAGGAAATATACTTGATCTTGGTCCCTTAGCTATAGAAGTCCCTCAGGTTGAAGATATTGAAACAGTTAAAGAAGCTGTAAATTATTTTTATTATCCTCAAAAAGGGATAAGAAGCGTGGGTGGTGTTGAGCGTTATGGAGTTGAAGGACGCTCAGGAAGAGTAGAATATGGAGACTGGTGGAATAAAACCGGGATACTATGTTTACAAATGGAATCCTTAAGAGCTGTCACTTCTGTTAAACAACTCTCTATAGAAGGTGTAGATTGCCTGACTTGGGGGCCAAATGATTTGATGTATGATATTGAAGCACACCCAAAACATCCTCTGCAAACGATAGATGAATGCGTTAAACATGCATTGGAACAACTAGAAGGAACAGATATAAGAATTAGTTTTAGAAGTTATGATTATAAATTAAGAGAAAAATATATAGATATGGGAGTTACAGTTCTGATGGAGTTACCTAAAGAATAAATTCAATCCATAACTATCCCACCATTCACATTCAGTGACTGACCTGTGATATTCTTAGCATTCTCAGATGCAAAAAATACAATTGCATTACCAATATCCTCTGAAGTTTGCTCTCTTTGCAAAGGACATGTATCTTTAACATGTTCTAAAAAGATATCCCGAGTAGACATTTTATTTTTTGAAACATTTTGTCTACGTATTCTTTCAGCAATTCTTCCCCACATTGGAGTCCAAATAGAACCTGGGCAAATTACATTTACATTTATATTATTAGATGCCCATCTTAAAGCAAATGATTGAGTCAAATGAATTACAGATGCTTTTGAAGCACCATAAGCAGGATTGCTTGGAGAAGCATATTTACCTGCATGAGATGCTATATTTATAATTTTGCCATAATTTCTTTCTTTCATTTTTTCTGCAACTGACTCAGCAAAAATCACAGTACCTTTAACATTAACAGAATAAGTAAAATCCCAATCTTCAAACCTAGAGTATTCTGAATCCTCAAAATCTGAAGAAGCCCACACACCTGCCGCATTAACTAAAATATCTATATCTCCAATTTCTCTTTCAATTGAATCTACAATTTTAGCTACTTCTTTTTCTTTTGTAACATCGCAAATATAATATGAAACTTTTACACCCTTCTGTGAAATTTCATTTCTTACTAAATCTAATTTTGCTCTATCAATATCCACCAGTACAATATTGGCATCGTATTTTGCAAAAACTTTTGCTGCACCTTTGCCAAGCCCACTTGCGCCACCTGTGATAACCACAGTTTTGTTATCAAAATCTTTATAATATAATGTCATGAATTTATTATAACTATTCAGTCAAAATTATTTACCAAAGAGATTTGTTAAAATGAATAAAATATCACCTTATAAAATTATGAATAATCAAAATGACAAATTTCAATAAAAAACAAATTTGTTATATAAAGAAAATTATTACTGAATTAGATGCACAATGGTTTATACCACATAATATTTTCTCGAATATAATCCCTGAAGATACTCCATGGAAATACCCGACATTAAATCTGCAAAAATTCATATGTGAACAAAATGGTATTTATCTTCAGGATAATATGAAAAAAATAAAATATCTGGATCGATGGAATGCAACTTTAACACTTTTAGAGTCAAGAATTAAATTATGTGATCAAATGATTTTGAAAAATAATTCAGATTACAGTACTAATACTAATTTATTTGGACTAGATCATAATAATAATATTTTCAATGAAATAGGCATATTAACTAATATATTAGATAAATACATAAATAACAAAACATTCGTATGGAATGAAGAAGTTTCATACAATACCTACGCCCCTTCAGACGGATCAAAATTATTTTCATTTGAAATGATTTTTCCAGATACATCTGAATGGAATTTAAACAAAAATGTGTCCTCAGATAACAAATGTGCTAATTGTGGTAAACCAATAGTAATCAGACAGTCTTTAATAGAGGAAGATAAAGGAAAATATTATTTAGATTGTGACTCAAAATCCAGGCACGGTGGAGAAGAAATAAGGTCTGGTGGATGCATCAGCGGAACAAGGAATTCTAATGGTTGGATCGGATGGTTGGATGAAATTCAGTAATATTCTAAAAAGATAATGGAAATAAGAAGAATTGTAAAAGAATTGTATTAATTTTAAATTTGTTTTATATTTGTGGCATATATTCGTTATTCATGAGGAGGAATATATGAATTTAACTAAAACAACGGGTTGGTTACTGGTTATAGGCATAATTGGATCGATGGCTTTTGGCTTATCAAACGCAACTGCTTCAGCAGACTGGTCTAGCAATGCAGCTCTGCTAACAGCACTAAGTACTGATGTTGACTGGACTAAACTATCTTTTATTCTATCTGCTATTGGGCAAATAGTTATTGTTATTGGAATAGTAGGTATGAGAGACGCAATGTCAGGAGGTGTTGGTCATAAATATGCATCAATGGCAATATGGTTTCTAGCAATCGGTGCAACAACGAATCTGATCTGGAGTGCAATGATGGGGCTTACTGGTGATCAATGGAGCACAAAAACTACAGCAGAAGCAATGGCAGTTGCAGCTGCAGGTGCAGGTAATGCAGAAGCAGCTCAAGCGGCGGCAGCGGGTGCTGCAATATCCGCAGGAATTGCTGTGAGTGCATTGGCTACAGCATTAGCAATAGGTGCAGCAAGCAACCTATCGACTTTTGTAGGTGTAGCATTATTAGGAATAGGACTAACAATGCAAAAAAGCTTACACATGATATTAGCAGCTCTTATTACTATACTCGGAATTGTTGGAATAGCATTAAGTATAATTGACTCAAGAAGTACTTTAATGTTTATCCCATGGGTAGGAACTTTTGTAATACTGCTTATAATTGGACTAGGTACACTAGGAGTACCTGTACTCAAGAAATTAGCATAACCTAAAATTAAGTCTTAACTAAAAGAATAAATATTTATGAAGAGGGATTTTAAAATCCCTCTTCATAATTACAAATATCGTATCGTAAAAAACACATAAATTAATAGATATAAAATTATAAACAAATATCCTATTAATTTATTTTTAGTACCAATAGAATCGTAAGTTATCTTC
>NZNN01000041.1 GCA_002694895.1 Chloroflexota bacterium | reverse complement strand
AAAACCCTGATGACATTGAAAAACATTGGTATGATTTATGGGATTACGGATATAGATATGGCGATCAGGGTATATATATGATGGGACTTTCTGGCATTGATATAGCCTTATGGGATCTGTTAGGCAAAACTAATAAAACATCAGTAATGCAAATGTTGGGAGGTGCTGTTCACAATTCCCTTCCTTGTTATGCTAGCCTGCCACCTTTAAGAAATACTAACTTAGTAATTAATGAAACAAAAAGAGCTATTGAAAGTGGGATTAATGCAGTAAAACTGCATGAAGTTGAAATAAAATATGTATCAATATTAAGAAAAGAATTTGGTGAATCATTAAAAATAATGGTAGATGTTAACGGGCACTATAATCTAATAGAAGCATTGGAGTTTGGCAAAGAATTGACAAAATATAATATAACATGGTTTGAAGAACCTGTTCGTCCAATGCGTGACCATGATGCAATAAAAGCTATTGGTATTAAAACAAAAATACCAATAGCTGCAGGAGAAAATGAATATTCAATTAATGATTTTAAAAAACTTCTTGATAATAATACAGTAACTTATCTACAGCCAGAAATAACTAAAATTGGCGGAATAACTGCTGCTAAACGCATCACTGGATTAACCGAATTATATAATGTTGCACTTTGTCCTCATAATTTTAGTATAGGACCATCATTGTATGCATCAATTCAATGGGCTTTTGCTTCCCCAATGTCAAGATGGATTGAAATTCCTTGGGTACCTAAAAATTTTAATTTCGATTTTTATAATTCATTACCAGAAATACATAATGGCAAAATAAATGTTCCCAATGGGCATGGGTTAGGATTAAAATAAATAATAAAAATATAATATAAATGAAATATCTCATTACAGGTGTAGCCGGATTTATTGGATATCACACAGCTAAAAGAATACTTGAAAGTAATAATGAAATCATAGGAATAGATAACATCAATGATTTCTATGATGTAAATTTAAAAAATGCCAGATTAAAAGAGCTTTCAAAGCATACAAATTTTCATTTTCATAATATTGATTTAACAAACAAATCAAATGTTCTAAATTTAAAAAATGAAAATAATATAACTGCTGTTATTCATCTGGCTGCTTATGCAGGCGTAAGAACAAGCCTATCTGATCCATGGGCTTATCAAGAAAATAACGTGATTGCCACTTTAAATCTTTTAGAGCTATGCAAGATATCTAAAATTAATAATTTCACACTTGCGTCTACTTCAAGTGTATACGGAGATAATAAAACCCTCCCAACAACAGAAAAAGTTCCAACATCTAATCCATTATCCCCCTATGCAGCATCAAAAATTTCAGCAGAATTATTATCATATAATTACCACTATCATTATGGTATAAACACTGCGATTCTTAGATTCTTTACAGTATATGGACCGTTTGGAAGACCAGACATGGTCATATTTAAATTTATAAAATTAATATTAGAAAACAAACCTATTACTATGTATGGAGATGGAAAATCGAGTAGAGATTATACATATGTAACCGATGTTTCAGATGCACTTATTGCGTCAACTAAACTTAATGGCTATGAAATATTCAATGTTGGCGGAGGAGATGCAACCACTTTAAATAACCTGGTTAATATTATCGAATCTTTCTTGAATAAAAAAGCTATTATTAAAAAAATTCCAAGAGATCCTTCAGATGTAGAACACAGTCTTGCTGATATAACTAAAATTTCAGAAAAGTTAAATTGGCAACCTATGTACAATATAGAAAAAGGAGTCAGAGAAACTGGCAAATGGTTTTTAGATAATTTGAAATTTATATCCTCTATAAATTTAAAAGACTAATTTCTATTTAAGTATTCTGAGGTATATTCTTTAATATTAATAATTGATTTGGATCTTTAGCATTATCTTCTAATTTAAGTTTAATACTTTCAACAGGAAAATAAATCTCATCACCCCAAACATTTATATTTGATTTTAAGGGTAAAATTAATGCAATTTTATCTGCAGTTAAATTGTCTCTTAATATACAAATAATATTTATATCTAAAATTTTTATTTCTATTTTCATAATGAATATTAAATCATAAAAATACCAACAAAATAAATCAGTTATATATAAAAAATTAAATCCTTATATCAAAGTATCAATAATAATAAATAAGAAAATTAACGCAAGATAAAGCAATGAATAAAGATAAGATTTTCTGGCCGAAATTCTATCTCTGTTAATTAATAATTTATAACAAAATCCTGAATATACTAAACCGTTTATTATAGAAAGTACCAAAAATACTAATCCTAATGTACTAAAGAACCAAAATAAAATTACTGTTAAAGAAATCAAAATTGAATAAACAAATATCTCAGTAGTAACTCTTTTCATTCCATGTACAACAGGCAACATGGGTATATTTGCTCTTTCATAATCATCTTTCATTAATATCCCTAATGCCCAAAAGTGTGGAGGTGTCCAAAGAAAAACAATTAAAAACATAAACCAAGGAGAAAGGTTAAGCAAACCTTCATATCCCGTTATTCCAACCCAAGCTATAACAGGAGGAAAGCATCCAGCTGCACCTCCAATCACAATATTCTGAGTTGTTCTTGGTTTTAAATAAATAGTATAAATAAAAATGTAAAATAAACTCGCAAATATTGTTAAAAAGGCACTAATAAAATTTACAGTAAAGTTTAATAACATAAATGAAAAAACATTTAATAATATTCCATAAACTAAGGCACTTCTCGGAGTAATTCTTCTTGAAGGTACTGCTCTTTCCGAAGTCCTTATCATAGCTTTATCTATATTTCTATCAATCACATTATTAATCACACTTGCACCTGCAGCACCTAATGTGCCTCCAATTAAAATATAAATTGTAATCAATAACGGAGGTCTGCCATTGCTAGCTAAAAAAATGGCCCCAGTTGCAGTAACTAATAATAAAGAAATAATTGGTGGTTTAGTTAAACTAATAAGGTCAGATATATATGCTCTGAAATTATTCATAATTAATTCTCTGTATATAAAAAGTCATTCTATAGCAATGTAGTTTAAATATATATCAAGTAATTAATTAATATATAATATTTTATAAATGAANAACCGAATCTGACCTTAAAATATTGTAATAAATTCTGNGAGGAAAAATTGGGGAAAATATTTTTAACTATTTTTTTAATATTCTCAATAGCTTGTTCCAGTTCACCTGATCTGATGGATACCGCAATAGATAAGCAAAAAGAAATGGATACTCAATATCAACAAGCACAAGCAGGCACTAAAACCAAAGCTACTGAATCACCTAAATCTAGTGAAACTACTAAACCTAAAAAAAATATTAATAACTGCAATCAGTACAAAGGGGTTGGTACTAAAATAACTGTAACTGAATGTCTTGAAATTAATTATGCTGAAAATTCACATCCAAAACAGACATTAAACTTATGGATCCCCTGCAAAATAAATGAATGTAATAAGAAACTATTTCCTTTAATTATTCATATACACGGTGGAGGTTTTAAGCAAGGTTCAAAATTGGACAAACCCGCTGCTCATATTTTAGAGGAAGGATTTGCATTAGCATCAATTAATTATAGATTATTGCCTGATTATCAATTTCCAGATTATCTGCATGATGCAAAAGCAGCTATAAGATGGTTAAGAGGNAATGAAAAAAATTATTATCTAAATACCTCTAAAATTGGAGTATATGGACAATCAGCCGGAGGTTCCTTAACATCATATCTTGCATTCTCTAATGGAATAAAAGAATTAACAATAAACAATATCACAATAGATATAGAAGGAAAAGTTGGAAATTATTTAAATCAATCTTCTGAAATTCATGCCGCAATAAATTATTTTGGACATGCAGATGCTGCAAAATATTGCTCTGATAAGCAAGGAGCAGATAATTGTAAAAAAAGATATGAANAAGATTTTCCTTTTACAAGTCCAATCTTATATATAGGAAAAGGCAAAGCAGTTCCATATATGATTATACATGGGACTAAAGATAATTCGGTTCCTTATATACATGGTGAATTACTTTATAATAAATTCAAAAATACTTATCCAAATAACAATCCTGAATTAACTTTTATTACAATAGAAGATGGAGGGCATGGTAATTGGCCAAATGAACAAAGTACTAACAAATTACTCATAAATGCCAATACTAATTTTTTTCATAGAAATATAAATAATAATAATAAATATCCCTTTGAAGTAACCAGAACAATTACTAAATAAATTATTTTTTTCTTTTATCATCCATATATTCTTTATAATTCCCTGACTCTATTTCTTTATAATGATTCGTACCAAAATTACAATAATACACATATGCACATAATTCTTTTTTNTCTAAAAAAACAGTGACTGATTTTCTAATATAGGGCGAGTTTTCTGNATCATCTTGATTATATCCTTCAAGTTGATCGCAATTTTTCAATGTTAAATCATCAATATTATATAATTCACCAATAATAATATTTTCACCTTCTTTCAATGCAGGGTAATTGCCAATATCAAATAATTTGCCATATATGCTTCCTTGTCCAATTAATTTTGAACCTTTTATTGTTTGATGATTATATTCAGTGGACAATAAAGTTCCATATACAAATAAATACATATAAGCAATAACGTTGAGTAAATAAAACTGATTGTATAACATTAAATCTTTACAAGAAATAAAAAACATATGTCANATACAAATTATGCAGANGTAATAATAGTGGGGACAGGAAACGCAGGATTTGCTGCAGCAGTTTCTGCAAGTGAAAATGGCGCTAAAGTACTGATGTTAGAAAAAGCATCAGAAGATTACATNGGCGGNAATAGTGCTCTTACAATACATATGAGGTTTGCATACAATTCTTTCTCAGATCTATTACCTTTAGTGAAAGATAAAAAACAAACTTATAACAAACTTTATAATAAAAAATTACAANAACTAGGTGAGGTAGTAACAGGATATACCGAATCTGATTATTTAAAAGACATCATGGATGTCACTGATGGTAAATCAGATAAAATTTTATCAAAAGAATTAGTAACAAATTCCCTGCCAACAATAAAATGGATGAATAAACTAGGACATTTATGGTCTCCTACTTTTGATAACCCAACTTCTGCAAATGTTGTTTCTTTTAATGGAAAGGGATACGGACTAATACAAAGATGGAAAAAAATTGCATTAAATAAAGGTGTCAATATTAAATATAATCATCAAGTTATAGATCTGATAAAAAATAATAAGGATAAAATATCCGGTGTTGTTGCAAAAACAAATAATGAAAATAAAATTTACTATGCAAATACGGTAATTCTAGCTTGTGGTAGCTTTGAATCAAATGCTCAAATGAGGGCTAAATATCTTGGTGAACAATGGAGAAATGTTAAGTTAAGAGGTATCCCAAACAATACTGGNGAAGGGNTAGAAATGGCAATTTCTCATGGAGCAATCCCTTATGATGACTGGTCTACCTGTCATGCATCTCCACAAGATATTAATCGACCTGATTATGATTTACCAGGCGAAAATAAATCTGGAGACTATTGGAGCAGGTATGCTTATCCTTTTAGCATAATGGTTAATATAAATGGAAATAGATTTATAGATGAAGGAGAAACATGGAGGGGACTAACATATGCTAAAACCGGAAAAGCAATACTTGAACAAGAAAATAATATGGCCTTTCAATTATTTGATTCAAAACATATTCAAGCCGGTGTACTCAAAAATTACAAAAAACCAACAAAATATAGCGCTGAAACTTTAGTTGNTCTTGCAAATCAAATAAAAATTAAAGATAAAAAAAANTTTATTAATAATATTAATAAATTCAATAAAGCAGTTCANCCTGGTAATTATAACCCACATAAATTAGATGGTAAAAATATTAAAAATATATATCCTTTAAGATCTAATTGGGCGCTACCTTTAAATAATCCTCCTTATTTGGCATATCCAGTTATTTGCGGTATGACATTTTGTTATGGAGGATTAAAAACAACTATAAATGGAGAATTAATAAATAAAAATGGAGATATTATAAANGGATTATATGCCGTAGGAGAAATGATAGGTGGGCTATGGTATAACAATTATCCTTCTGGTGGTGGTATGATGGCTGGAGCTGTTTTCGGAAAAAGAGCTGGCAAAAAAGCATCTGAAAATACTAATTAGTTAAAATAGTTTGAGCAAATAAACTTAATCCTCGNAATGTTAAATCTTCTTCATAAATATCTAAATTTATATATTCGGCAAACACTTTTACTCCATTACCAGTNCCAATAATTTTTATGTCTTGATAATTATCTTTAAATTCTTTTATAAAACCATTAATTAAATGAATATATCCTTTAAATAATCCTGTACCAATCGCNTCTTCAGTATTAGTTCCATATAATTTATTTGTATCTTTCATTTCAAAATAATTTAACTTTGAAGTAAATTGAGCTAAGGANTGACTTGCAATATGATTCCCAGGGAAAATTAAACAGCCCAAATATTTACCCTTATCATCTATATGACAAAATGTTAATGCAGTTCCATGATCTATAACCAAATTTCTTTGTTGAGTCAAATCATAAGCTGCTGATGCATTAATTATTAAATCTGCACCTAACTCACTTGGATTATTTAAACCTATTTCTATATTGGAAATATTTTCAGAATTAACAAAATGAACAGAAATATTCATATTATTAAAATACTGATTTAATTCAGGAACTACTGATGAAATAAATAAATGNGAAATATGATTTAATTTTAAATTATCAAATTTTTCTTTAAACTTTTTAGTTTCAAATATAATTTTATTTTGAATCAGTCCATTATCTACAAATGCTAATTTAACATTTGTATTTCCTATATCAAGTAATGCATATTTCTGCAATGTATATACCTAAAGTAAGATCTAAAATTATAAATAATATAATGAACAAATATTATAATCTAAANTTTTAAAAAATTTCAAATCTAACTTCAAATTACATTAATAAACTCNAAATAAATGGAAAAATAANAATNAAAATGAGAATAATACTGCTAATAAAATCATTTTTATCAAAAAAAAGCTTAGATAGCGAAAATGTTTTCTTCTTTTCANNAATATTTTTTACATTTTCTTCATAAAACGTAAAATTGTCCTCATTGAACATATAACCACAATCAGAACATTCATAAATTGGAGTTATATCTCTATTAATAATTTCTTGACTTCTACACTGAGGACAAAACACTATAAAAGTATATCTTAATTATCAAATAAAATACAACTGTGCTTTTCTCTTCATATAAAAAGTTTGCGTACTGAAGGAAGATAGTGTATTATAGAAATAATCATAATATATGATTATTTATTACTATATTTCCTAGTTCTAAATTATGGGAGGAAAATATGGCAGAAGTCGTAGCAAGTACAGGTGTAAAGAAAGAAGCTGGCTATTTTTATTATCTAGGTAAAGACGGAAACGTTTGGAGAACTAAAATGGCATCTGGCGGAAAACCTGGCGGTGGCGCTGAAAAAGTNGCTGACGCAAATGTATCCAGAGAATCTGGATTTTTATATTATATCGACGGAAACGGTAATGTTTCCCGTTCACAAATGGCTTGGAAAAAATAATAATTTTCTAACTATTTAAATACTAATAACAAAAATCCATGCTTGTCNTCAAGCATGGATTTTTGTTATTAGATTAGATTCAATATGAGTAATTTACAAGAAACAGCATTTACTATAGATTCATCCAGCATAAAATTTGGAAATGGAGTTACTGAAGAAGTTGGNTGGGAATTTAAGAAATTAAATTGTAATAATATAATGATCATAACTGATAAAAATTTAATTGATCATGTAAGTGTCGTAAAAACTATAAAATCAATAGAACAGAATAATCTTAATCCTATTCTATTTTCAGATGTAAGTGTTGAGCCTACAGACTCTTCATTTAAAAAAGCTATAGAATTTGCTATANCAAATTCTATAGACGGCTTTGTTGGTGTAGGTGGCGGATCTAGTATGGATACAGCAAAAGCAGCTAATCTTTATTCCACTTATCCTGCAAATTTTATGACTTATGTTAATGCTCCAATAGGAAAAGGTAAGCTAGTACCAGGGAAACTTAAACCGATGATTGCTATTCCTACAACAACAGGCACTGGAAGTGAAACAACTGGAACTGCAGTATTTGATTATGAAGAAATGAACGCAAAAACAGCGATTGCNCATAGAGAATTAAGACCTTTAATAGGNTTNATAGATCCNGAAAATGTTAGNACTNTACCACCCAATGTAGTAGCTTGTAGTGGCTTAGACGTNTTATGTCATGGGCTTGAATCATATACTGCTATTCCATTNCANTCAAGNAATAAACCTGAAAANCCNGGATTACGCCCATCATATCAGGGATCAAATCCAATAAGTGATATATGGTCTTTAACTGCAGTAAAAATGGTAGCTGAAAANATTTATAATGCNGTAAATGATCCNGATAACCATGAAGCAAAATCTCAAATGTTACTAGCAGCNACATATGCNGGAATAGGNTTTGGAAANGCTGGTTGNCATTTATGTCANGGNATGTCNTATGCNGTATCTGGAAATGTAAAAGAATTTTTCCTNAATGATTACCCTCAAAATCATCCNNTNATACCTCATGGATTATCTGTNGCAATNACAGCNCCAGCTATATTTAATTTTACTNCAAAAAGCGANCCTAAAAGNCATGTNGATGTNACNAAAGCTNTAGGNATTTCNGATGTTGATGAAAANAATGTNNANNNNATGCTNCCAAGAGCAATAAAAGATATTATGAGTTCAATTNGNATGCCAACNAAATTATCAGACTTAGGTTATAAAGAATCAGATATAGATGAATTGGTAAAAGTTACATTACCTCAACACAGAGTAATAAAATTAAGCCCAATTGAAGTAGATGGCAATGATCTGAAAAAATTATTTATAAAAAGTCTAGATGATTCTTGGATTCAATAAATTAATAAATGGTTAAGAAAAAAATTATTATTATTTATTTACAAATTTTTATTATTATTTCAATTTTTATTATTATTTTCTTTAATTGGAATAAAATTGCTCAAATGTACACACATCCATTTAATAATAATATAAATCAACAAGAATTAAATAACATTAATATATTACCGGCCCCGTGCTGAGTTATACCTTAACTCAAGTTTGAGCAAAAAATTACCTTACTATCTGTCCAGCTACATACTCTCCATCAGTCCAAGTTGGTTCAGAATTTAAATGTTCCATCATTGCAACGAAATATTCATGTTGATCAGGATTATTAGCATTAGCTAAATGAGCGTCTTTATTTTCAAAGATTGCTACACCTATTAAATCTGTATCATCATCTGGATTCATTAAAAACCACGCAACCATACCATCAGGAGTTCTGTCATTTGCTCCCATAACTTCAATAAGTTTATCTTTATGTCCTTCTTTAACGTTTAAATTAAATACTGTACCGTACATATATTCTCCTTTGATTAATTTAAATCTCTTGATGACCCTGTAACTAAAAAGATTGTATCTTCAGCAATGTTTGTTGATCTATCTGCAATTCTTTCTAAATTATGGGCTATAAATATTAAAAATGTTGCTTGTCTAGAAGTTGTAGGATCTCTCATAATAATCTGCATAAGTTCATTAATTACCCTATCTTTTAAAGCATCCATCTCATCATCCATATCACAAACTTTTTCTGCTATCTGAACATTTGATTCCCTATATCCTTTTAAACACAAAGTTAACATTTCTATTGAACGTTCAGCCATGGCTGGTATATCTATTAATGGTTTAATAAGATCTACATCACCAATTCTAATATTAATTTTAGCTATACCTTCAGCATAATCAGCCATTCTTTCAAGTTCCATTATAACTCTCATTATTGTTATAATTTTTCTCAGATCACTAGCAACAGGTTGCTCACTTGCAATTAAAAAAATAGCTTTGGCTTCTATTTCAACTTTATATTTATCTACAATATCATCCATGTCAATAATCTTGTTAGACAAATCAATATTTCGAGTATTAAGTGCTTCAATTGAGCCATTTATCATTTTTTTAACAGTTTTCTCTACTGCATCAATACTAATTTGCAATTCTTCTAAAGCTTTATTAAATTCTTCTCTAGGCATAATAATATCCTTTAATAATATTATAACTAACTAAATCTACCTGTTATATAATCTTCAGTTTCTTTCATTTTTGGATTAGAAAATATATTTTGTGTATAATCATATTCAATTAAAATACCACATCTGTCTTCCCCCGAAAGAAGAAAAGCTGTTTTATCTGAAACTCTTGCTGCCTGTTGCATATTATGTGTAACAATAATAATTGTATAATCATTTTTCAATACATTAATAAGATCTTCAATTTTAACTGTACCTATTGGATCTAATGCAGAAGTTGGCTCATCTAATAAAATTACATCAGGTCTTATAGCAAGTGCGCGTGCAATGCATAATCTTTGTTGCTGTCCTCCTGATAATGAAAATGCATTATCTTTCAATCTATCTTTTACTTCATCCCAAAGTGCTGATTGTATTAAAGCTCTTTCAACTTCTTCATCATAATTACCTGCAAATCCATTTATACGCAAGCCGAAAGCAACATTATCATAAATAGATTTAGGAAACGGGTTAGGTTTTTGAAAAACCATGCCAATTTTAGATCTTATCAAAACAGGATCAATCGATTGTGTATATATATCTAAATCATCAAATATAATTTGTCCTTCTACTTTAGAATTTGAAAACAAATCATTCATTCTATTAAAACATCTTAGCAAAGTACTTTTTCCACATCCGGACGGCCCAATTAAAGCTGTTACTTTATTTGCTTCTATATCCAAAGAAACATTTTTTAAAGCCTGAAAAGCTCCATAATAAAATGAAAGATTTTTTACTTTCAAAATAATATTTGATTTATTTTGCTCATTATTCATTATCATAAAGTTCCTTTAAATTATTCCTCAGATCTTTTTTGAAATTTATTTCGTAAAATCACAGCAATTGAATTCATAGATAAAAGTAAAATTAAAAGAATAATAATACCCCCGGCTGCTAATCCTCTAAAGTCATCTTGTGGCCTTGATACCCAATTAAAAATTTGAATTGGCATAACTGTAAATCTATCCATTGGAGTTACAGGTATAAAAGTAATATATACTAAAGCAGTTATTGCCACCATAGGAGCAGCTTCACCTATAGCTCTAGATAATGCTAATATCACCCCAGTTAATATACCTGGGAATGCAGTAGGTAATACTGCCATTTTAACCACCTGCCATTTATCTCCCCCTAAAGCAAATGCAGCTTCCCTGTGTGCGCTTGGTACAGCTTTAATTGCCTCCCTGGAGGCTAATATGAGTACTGGTAATATTAAAAGTGACATTGTTAATGAACCTGCTAAAATACTTCTTTCTAATTTTAAAAAATATACAAATATTGATAATCCAAGTAACCCATAAACTATGGAAGGTATTCCGGCTAAATTTGATGTGTTTATTTCAATAAAACTTGTTATCCAATTTTTAGGAGCATATTCTTCTAAATAAATAGCTGCACCAATCCCAATCGGCACAGTTATTAAAGCAGTTAATCCCATCATATATAAAGTTCCTATCAAAGCTGCCCATAATCCTGCTTGTTCTGGATGCCTTGAAGGATAATTAAATATTAAATTTGGAGTCACCCATTCATACCCTTGTAAAATTACCTGAATTAACAAACTAATCAATCCCATCATTGCTACTAAAACTCCTAACAAACAAAAAGCAAGAAATACAATTCCGATAAACTTCCTTCTGCTTAAATTATTTTGATTAGGTTTAAGATCAATAGACATTTCGCCATCTCTTTACAATCCAATGCCCTAATGTATTCATTGAAAAAGTAATAACAAATAATAAAATTCCTACTGCATAAATCGATTGATACTCAATACTTCCATTAGCAGCTTCACCTAAAGCAAGTTGTACAATATATGCTGTCATAGTCTGAATACTTTCTATTGGATTAAAGGTTAATTTTGGAGTAGCCCCGGCAGCTATTGTTACTAACATAGTTTCCCCAATAGCCCTAGAAAGTCCTAATATAAATGCCGCTACAATACCTGATAATGCGGCTGGCACAACAACTTTTATAGAAGTTTCAAATCTGGTTGCACCTAATGCATAAGAGGCTTGTCTTAATGAATTTGGTACAGATATTAAAGCATCTTCAGTTAAAGAAGAAACAAATGGGATTATCATAATTCCCATCACCAAACCAGCACTCAAAGCATTAAAAATTATCATCTCTGGAAAAACTATCTTAAGTAATGGGGTTACAAAAGTTAAAGCAAAATATCCATATACAACTGTTGGAATTCCTGCTAATACTTCTAATACAGGCCTTAGTATTTTACGTACAGTTTCCGGGGCATATTCGGCTAAATATATTGCTACAGCTAAGCCTACAGGAACAGCAACAAAAGATGAAATAACAGTTACTAAAAAAGTACCGGCAACCAATGGGGCAATTCCAAAAGATTTAGGAATTAAAATAGGAGACCATCTTTTTTCTGTAAAAAATTCTATTATAGAAACCTGAGAAAAAAATCCAATTGATTGTTGAAGCAAATTCCATATTATTGCAAAAGTAACAACAAGAGTTATAAATGCACAAATACTTACAAATAAATTTACCACCCTACCTTCAATTTTTGTTCTTAATCTATGCCCACGTTTAGAATCAAACACAGAATTATTCAAATTCATATTATTATTTAAGTATGGTTAGTATATTTATATATAGTAAAGCAATAATTAATAAATGTAAATTTTCACAAACATAACAATCAAACTAGAATATTATTTCACATTCTATTTTCATCTAAATTTATCCAGATTACTTTTGTACTCTTCATCTTTAACAGGAACATAACCAATTTCTGTAATTAATTTTGCGGCATTTTCCATATAAAATTTTACAAATTCTTTTACCACAGGTTTAGTATTATAAGAAAATTTATTTACATATATATAAAGAGGTCTTGTTATCGGATATACCTCCGAATCAATTGCCCTGGAATCAGGAAAGATACAACCATTACCATCTTCATTGTCTATACCAAGAACTTTTAATTTATCTTTGTTTAAAAGATAATAAGCATAACCAAAATATCCTAATGAATAATTATCACCAGCTATGCCTTGTACTAAAACATTATCATCCTCTGAGGCTGTATAATCATCGCGGCTTGCACCTTCTTCATCATTTATAATTTCTGTAAAAAACCCAAAAGTTCCAGAATCTGTCCCGGGACCATATAATCTGATCTTTTTATTCGGAAAAGTTGAACGTATTTGATTCCAATTATTAATTATGCTTCCAGGCTTCCAAAGTAAATTAAGTTCAGTAAGTGTTAAGCAATTAACAAAATTATTATTCGGGTTAACCATTACAGATAATCCATCCAATCCTATTCTTAGTTCTGCATAATCAATACCATTCTGAATAGCCTGATTAGTTTCACTGTCTTTTATTGCTCTTGAAGCATCAGAAATATCTATTTCACCAATAACAAATCGCTTAAATCCCCCTCCTGTACCTGAAATACCAACTAGAACATTAGCTTTAGAATAGATTTTTTTAAATTCTTCAGCAACAGCTTCTGAAAGAGGTGCAACAGTAGACGATCCATCAACTTCAACCGTTCCTTTTAAATTTACTAAATTTGTAGTAATAGATGATGATGGAATTTGGTTTTCATTAATTGCAGAGCAAGAAATTATACTTAAAACTATCCATAAATTAAAAAGAATCAAAGAAAATCTAATTATATTATTTGACATTAATAACTCTAAGTTTGTTAATATTTTCACTTTTGCTAATTTATTTGAATGATAAGTTTTTCACAATTCTTTGTCAATGGATTTCATTCAATAATATAAAAATATTATATTACTAAACATAATTTAGCTTTAATTTACTAAAGAAAAATAAGATAATTCAGTTGAGGAATATAATGAATTGTAATAATTGTAATAAATCTATCCCTGACGATTCTAAATTTTGTACATCTTGTGGCTTTCAGATAATTGAAGACAATCTAAGCACTTCANATTCAGAAATTACTGAAATTAAAGATGAATTAAAATCATTAAAATCTCAATTAGAATCAATAATTAAAAAAACTCCCAAAGAAAAAGAAAAAAAACAATGGACAGAAGTACAAAGCGGAATGTCTAAACTTCAAAATATAAGTTTAAATAAACCTAATATAAAAGTTCCTAATANCAAGTTATTTCCGACAACTAATGAAGTTGAATTATTAATTGGTCAGAATTGGCTAGCACGAATAGGATCTCTTGCGATAATTTTTGGTATCGGTTTTTTTATTAAAGCAGCAATAGATTCAAATTGGATTTCTAATCTTTTAATTATTTTAATNGGAGCTATATTTGGATTTGGATTTGTATTGATAGGNTATTTACTNAATACAAAATTATCTTTTTATTCAAGGACTTTGACTGGATTAGGAATNGGAATACTTTATATAACTACTTATTCTTCATTCACTGCTTATGATCTTTTTAATATATATATTGGCTCAATAATTGTATTCTTGATTTCTATTCTGGGTAATTATCTGGCTTATTATTATAAAAACATATCGATAGGTATTATTTCATTAATTGGAGCATATTCAATTCCCATATTAACTGCTGTTTCTTTTGAAACACTGGATATTCAAAGCATCACTTCGACAGGGTACTATTTACCTTTGGTTGTACTAAGCAGTTGTATTTTTTTATTTTACTTTAGATATCAGGCACTATTTTTTGGAATTTTAATAGCATCCTGCGGAAGTTACTTAATATGGTCTGGNAGTATTCCGCNTAATTCAATNNCATCAGAATTACAATGGGGAATTAATNCAGTTATCTATTTAATAATNTTANCCGGATGGTGGATAACTAATAAAAAAANCATAAACANNTACTCNGTATCCAGNTTNCTAGGCTTAANANTATTAAGCTTGAGTTTTGTATTNTTTAGTTTTAANAATTTATGGGATACATATAGAAATTATATTGGTATTTTTGGATTAATTTTTGGTTTTTTATATCTTATCCCATCAATATATTCTNTATTAAAATCTCAAAAANTNACNTATNAAATTTATTGTATNATNACNGGATTNCTTNTTATTTTTATAAGTATTCCCGTTCAGTTTTCAAGCTCTTGGACAACCATACTATGGGCNANACAGGCTGCAATAATAATTTTTGTTGGATTTAGNCAATCNNTTGTTCANGCAAGAATACTTGGATACTTTATATTNTCTTTAATTATTATTAAAGGATTAATTTGGGATTTCTACAATAATGAAAATATGATTCCATTAATTAATTCAAGATTTTTATCCTTACTATCAATCTCCGTCACAAGCTATTTCTCTTATCATATAGCAAAAAATCTAAATCTTAATAATTATGAAAAAATTTATAACAACTTTTTATATTTCATCAGTATTATTCTTTTAATACTGACCATAGATGGAGAAATATATTACATTATCAAACATTTCCCTGAATTTATTTCAAACGCATATCAAATGCCTTTAACTTTAATGTTATGGATAGTGACAGCNGGAATAATATCAAATCTAATATTAAGAATTAATGTTACAAAAAACATAGGTATAATTAAGCGTTATTTTGGACATAGCATTATATTAACTTTTTCAATATTAACTATAATTTATACGATGTTTTGGGATACAGAAAATTATATACCTTTTATAAATATAAGAACTTTAACATTGATAATATGTNCGACAGGTTTTTACATTACAATACTTACAATACAAAAATTCTCAGACAACCTTCAAAATTTTGAAATTGTTAATGTAAAAAACAGTTTTAAATCATTATTATTTATCATTCCATTCATCATTCTTAGTCTCGACTTACACATACTGGTAAGATATNCTGGNATAAATATTGCATCCAATTATCATGACCCTATCACTAGCACAATATGGGGAATTGTATGGGCAATGATAGGTACAATATATATCTTCATTTCAATTAAAGTAAAAGATTTTACACTCAGATATATTGGATTGACTGCTATAGGAATNACTATAATTAAATTATTTATTTTTGACCTGTTTTTATTACCAACAACTATTAGGATATTTGCTTTTATATTGTTGGGCATAGTTCTTCTGATAGCAGGCCTAAACTATCAAAAGAACCTTGATATAATGAAAAAAATGTTAACTAAATAATGAGGAGTATTCTATTTCTTTTGAAATAAATTCAGAAAGCGTTGAACAAATTGCTATCGGTGCAGGGATTTTAGGTACAGGCGGAGGAGGTAATCCATACATAGGAAAGTTAAGAGCTCAGGAAATAATAAATCAACATGGAAATATCCCGGTTATACACCCCAATGAATTAAAGGATGATGATTTAGTTATTTGCTTAGGAGGGATAGGTGCTCCAACAGTTGGTGTGGAAAAAGTTAGGGGAGCTGAATCAGGTAGGGCATTAAANGAATTNGAAAATTATTTGGGTAAAAAAGCNACTGCAGTAATATCTGGTGANATTGGAGGAAGTAATTCTCTTGAACCTTTAATTGCCGCTGGAGAAAATAATATTCCAGTTGTTGATGGAGATGGTATGGGTAGAGCTTTCCCGGAAATACACATGAAAACATTTTTTATTTACGGTGTCTCATGGACCCCAGCTGTAGTTTGTGACGAAAAAGGGAACACTGCATTATTCACTGATGCAATTAGTGCTCATTGGTTAGAAAAAATGGCCAGAGCAGTAACAATACAAATGGGTTGTGCTGCAGTTTTTGCAACAGCGCCGATGACTGGAATTCAAGTTAGAAATACTGCTATTCACGGGACATTAAGTCTTGCCAAAGAAGTTGGAATAGCAGTACAAAAATCACAAAAAAACAAACAAAATCCAATTGAAAACATTTTAAAAGCATATCCTGGCAAATTACTTTTTGAAGGAAAAATAACAGACTTATCTCGAACAACTACAGATGGTTTTGCAAGAGGATACGTNACAATAAATGGAAGCAATAATTTCTCTAGAAATGAATTGAAAATCGAATTTCAAAATGAAAATTTAATTGCATATATTAACGACAAGATTGAATGCATGGTACCAGATCTTATATGCATAATTGACACAGAAACAGGAGAACCAATTACTACTGAACTATTACGCTATGGCTTTAGGGTATCTGTACTAGCATTGCCTGCACCTCAAAATCTTTGTACTAAAAAAGCATTAGAAGTTGTCGGCCCCAAAGGGTTTGGNTATGACTTTGATTATGAAAATTTATTAAAAATTCCAAGAAAATAATGAGAATAGGAATAGATGTAGGCGGAACTAACACTGATTCNGTTTTAATAAACAATAATAAAATTGAAAGTAGCTTTAAAACTAATACAAGCGAAGATATAAGTAATTCAGTAAAANTAAGCATTTCAGAAGTCATACAAAATCAACCTAANGAAAAAATCAATTCAATAATTATTGGTACNACTCATTTGATAAATGATTTACTGGAAAGAAAAAACCTTTCTAAAACTGGCGTAATNAGANTATGNGGNCCTGCNACAAGATTGNTAAAACCCTTATGTGATTGGCCNNNTGATATAAAAAAATCTAATAATTTTATAACAGACTTTACTGACGGNGGACTTGAATTTGATGGCAGNGAAATATCTGCANTTAATAAATCTGAAATCCAAAAATTGTGTGAAATTTATAAAAAAGAACAAGTGGAATCAATTGCAATAACAGGAGTTTTTGCATCAGTAAATCCTTATCAAGAATTAGAAGTGAAAAATATTATATTAAATGAAATGGGTAAAATCCCAGTATCAATGTCACATCAAATTGGAAGAATTGGATTGTTAGAAAGAGAAAACGCAACTATTTTAAACGCTATGCTAAGTAAATCAGCAAAAAAGACCTTTGCAAATTTAACTAAAATAATAACCGAATTAAATCTTAAATCAAAAATATATATCACACAAAATGACGGTACTATGGCTTCTATAAATGATGCTTTAAATTATCCTATTTTTTCACTGTCATCTGGCCCAACAAATAGTATGAGAGGAGCAGCATTTTTGTCTGGTATTAAAGATGGGATTGTGATCGACATTGGGGGAACTTCTACTGACATAGGAATGTTAATTAATAGTTTTCCAAAAGAATCTTCAATTGCCGTGGAATTTTCAGGTATAAGAACAAATTTCAGAATGGCAGATGTACTTTCAATACCACTAGGAGGTGGTTCAATAATCAATCAAAAAACTCCTTATGTAAGTAATCAAAGTCTTGGTAATCGTATAACAACAAATTCTTTATCTTTTAATGGATCAACAACAACTATAACTGATATTTTTACAAATCAAAATAAAGCAAATTTTATTCCCCCAAATCAAAATTTTAAATTATCCTCTAAGCTAATCAAATCAGTAGAAAATGAAATTTATTCAAAAATTTCAATTGCTATTGACCGGATGAAAACTGATTCAAAAAATATTAAAGCTATTGTGGTGGGTGGCGGTTCTTTTATAATACCCAAAAAATTAGAAGGCGTTAATTTAATCAAATTTCCAAAATTTGGCGAAGTTGCTAATGCCATAGGATCTTCAATGGCACAAATAAGCGGATATTCTGAAAAAGTTTTTTCCACTACAGATTTATCCAGGGATGAAATAATTGAAATCTCTAAAAATGAAGCAATAGAAAATGCAGTTAAAAAAGGCGCAGAGAAAAAAAGTGTTGAAATAATTGATCTTGAAGAAATACCTTTGTCATACCTCCCAAGCAATGCTGTAACTATAAAAACCCGAGCTATTGGAAATATCAAAAATGAATTTAATTAAATCATAACTTTGATATAATTGACATTCGTTTAATATTGTTTTAATTTTATTTACAAATATAAAACACTAAGAAGAGAACAAGCTCTCAATAAGACTTTTTAAGCGAACCCTGATAGTGAA
>NZNN01000040.1 GCA_002694895.1 Chloroflexota bacterium | reverse complement strand
AAAAAAATTTTATTCTTTTCATAAGATAATTTAAACTCAGGTTTAAAAATATCTGAAAAATATATTACATCTTTCCATTGCAACAATCCTTTTGAAACAGGATTTAATAAATCTCCACTTTCTAATTTAGCCTGATCTATATCATCTGCAATCACCAAATTACAATTTGCAATTGTTTTCTCATCAATCTCAATGTAATAAGGAGTAGCAGCACCCATACCTATAATTAAATACTGATCTTTTAAATGATCATAATTTATAACTGGAGAGGAAGAATTTGTTGCAGTAATTATTACATCACTATCAATTAACGCATCTTTCATAGAATCACAATTAACAAACTCTTGTTTTGAAAATAACTTTCGAAAATTCATAACAAATTTTGTTCTTCTGGATTTATTTGGACTAAAAATAAAAATTTTTTTAAAATCAGAATTTGCAGCAATAACAGACTTTAATTGCTGCTGTGCCTGAAAACCTGTACCAATAATGGCTAAATTGTGCATATTATTAGTTCTTAATTTATTAATAGCCAAGGCTGTAACAGCAGCAGTCCTATATCTTCCAATCTCTTCAGCTTCTAAAATAGCTAATAAATTTTTCTCCCGAAAATCATATAAATAAATATAATAAAAATAATTTCCGTTATTAACTACATAATGTTTTATTCCAAATACATTCATTCCAGGAATTGAAGCTGTCATATCTGCTAATAATTTTGAATCGCCAAAAGATTTTGTAGTTCTTGGTTTTAAATATACTGAACCTTCACTTTGCATTTTCATCACAGATTCTACAGAATGATACGCAAGTTCCATAGAAATTAATTCAGTAACAATGGAATGATTAATAATTTTCAAATCTGATAACCGCCTAATTATGATTTTACAGCTATAATTTCCATCCAATTTCGATTAACAAAAGTAATCTTTAATTCCTCAAAAGTTTCTTTAATTCCTCTTTGNAAAGCTTCACTGGCTATTTCTAATTTAACNCCNGGCATAACACCCTCAATAAAATCTTTGAAACTACTAATATCTAACCAACCCTCNATAGGTACTTGTACGGTACGAATTTTAGTACTTACAATTTTCATGCCACAATTTTCTAACACATTTTTATACTCAACAGGATTTAATTGTACTCTAGATTCTATTTTTTCTGATTTCACAGGGCGCAATTTATAATCTTTAACCAGAATTTTCATAGCTTTAAACATCCATTTTCTATAAAACGCAAGAGTATCTTCTGGATGAGCACCATCAAAAAAAGATGAATTAAAAGCAAACTTACCATTAGGTTTTAATATTTTCATAACATCTTTAATCACTAATTCTTTGTCATCAAGATAATGAATAGCATTGCATAGTACNACTAAATCNACTTTTTCTTTTAATTTTGTTGAAAATTCCTCATATCTACTTTGTACAAAACTTAATATTGATTCGGAAACAGTTTTAAGATTATGCTTGGCTTCTTTTAGACTAGCATCAGAATTATCCACAGCAATAATTGAAAAATTATTAGAATTACTTTTAGATAATTTTTCTAAAATTAAATTAGTTATCCCTCCACTACCACAACCTAAATCTACGATTTTTTGGTTAGATTCAATATCAAGAGAATTAATTAATTCTTTATTTACATTATTATAAAAATCATTCTGAGAAAATTTTGAAAATCCAAAACTTTTATTACTCATATTCAAACCTTCTTCAATTTATAAAAACTATATCATAAATATTTATAATATTAAAATTTCTATACNACTGAAAATAATTCAGTAAAATGGGTTTCCTGTAAAGTTGGGTATATTTCGCTAAATAAAGAAGTTATTTCTTTTGTAGCTCTAACCTTATCTCTGGAACCCATATAATCTTCATAAGATTCCCATCTTTGTATAGTTTGAACTTTACCATGGAATCCATATGATGCCCTTAAAATCTCAATTTCTGGGAATCCATTATCTACAAAAGCCTGCTGAACTTTTTTCAATAAATTCATCATTGTTCCACCAGTCCCTGCTTTAGGAATGTAAGTTCTCATAACAATTATCATAAATCAACCTCCTGATATAGCTGGTAAAAAATGCACTTCACTATCTGATTCAACATCTTCGAGTAATCCCATAGGTGTTATATTTCCATCAACAGCTACTGAAATACTCGGTTTAATTTTATGTCCTTCTACTAATTTGGATTTAATACCTGGAAACCTTATATCTAAATTGTTAACAATTGTTCTAACATTTTCACCTTCCACATCAACCTGACTTACATTATCTGTAAATTGATGTAATAAAGATGGGATGAACACTTTAGCCATTATCTATCCAATATTATTTTCCATTAGTCTTTTCAACTATTGCTGCCGGGTTTATCGGCAATGAATTAAANCTGACTCCTGTCGCTTGTCGTATTGCATTTGCAATTGCAGGAGTCGGAGGAACTATATTAGCTTCACCAACACCTCTAACACCATAAGGATGCGACGGATCAGGAACTTCAACTATAATTGTGTTAATTTTTGGCAAATCAAGGCTTGTAGGCATTCGATAATCAAGAAGTGAACTATTATTCATAACTCCTTGTTTATCATAAAAATACTCTTCATTTAAAGCCCATCCAATTCCTTGTACACTACCTCCCTGCATCTGTCCTTCAACATAACTAGGATGTATTGCTTTACCTGCATCTTGTATAGAAGTAAAATCAAGAATTTCCACTTTTCCAGTTTCAGGATCATATTCAATATCAGCTATAGATCCTGCAAATGATCCACCTACTTTTGAAGGATTAATGGAGCCTGTTCCAGCTATGGAACCACCAGTTGCTTCTAAATCAGCAGCTAATTCCTTAAATGACATATTTAACTCAGGATCAGATTTAGAACTAAATTCCCCATTTTCATAAGTAACTGAATCCTCAGAAATTCCCCATATTTTAGCGGCTCTTTTTATCATTTTAGACCTTACTTCCTCAGCAGCCAAATGAGCTGCATAGCCAGTGGCAAATGTGGTCCTACTTCCCCCTGTAACGTGAGTATATCCGACCGATTCTGTATCAACAACAGAAGGATTAACATCATAATAAGATATACCTAAAGTCTCAGCTGCTTGCATAGCAATAGACGCTCTACTACCTCCAATATCTGTTGATCCCTCAGCTAGGCTAATTGTACCATCACTATTTACCATAATATTACATGATGACTGCAAACCAACATTAAACCAATAACCAACTGCAATCCCTCTACCCTTATTCGGGCCATCTAAAGATTTTTTATATTGTGGAGAATTTTTCATTGCTTCTAAAACTTCTATAAGCCCTATGACCGGAAATTTCGGCCCATCAGCTCTTCTGTCTCCTTCTTTGACAGCATTTAATAATCTCAATTCAATTGGATCAATATTCAATTTCTTTGAAATCTCATCAATAACTTGTTCCGTGGCAAATGCAGCATTAGGAGAACCTGGAGCCCTATAAGCTGCGGTCTTGGGTTTGTTAACGATTACATCATATCCGTCAATCAATTGATTTCCGCAATTATAAGCAGCAAAAACACATTGAGATCCCATTCCTACAGGAGAGCCAGGAAAAGCCCCTGCCTCAAAAGCAAGTTCAGCTTGCATAGCAATAATTTTTCCATTATTTTTTACACCAATTTTAATCCATGTATAACCACCAGGCGTAGGACCAGTTGACTCAAATACTTCTTTTCGAGACATTAAAATTTTAACTGGTTTTCCTGTTTTCTTTGATAATAAAGCTGCTACAGGTTCTTGATATATAGGAATTTTTCCACCAAAACCTCCACCTATTTCCATAGGAACAACTTTAATTTTTGATATAGGGACATCTAATATAACTGACATTTCATCTCTGTCAGGAAATGCTCCTTGAGTACTACTCCAAACAGTAATAGAACCATCAGCTTTCCATAGTACCGTTGCAGCATGGGGTTCTATATATCCTTGATGAACCATGACAGTAGAATATTTACCTTCAACTACCAAATCAGCTTCATCAAAACCTTTTGATACATTTCCAATTTTATGCTGAAAGTGTTCATCGATATTATTATTTATTGTTGTCATTTCGCCAAATTCTTTCATGAATGCATTTTCATGAATAACTTCTGCATCATCGTCCATTGCTTCTTCCACACTCAATGAAGGTGATAATATTTCATAATCAACTTTTATTACTTCCAATGCTTCTTCAGCANTATGNGGATCAATTGCNGCAACTCCNGCAANNGCATGNCCAACATATAANACTTTATCTTTNGCNANTATATTACCTCTTCCATANGCAANAGAACTNGTTCCGTCNGGGTTATCNGGTAAATCTTTTGAAGTCACTACAGCTANAACACCATCAATTTTNAGNGCTTCATCAAAATTTATAGATTTAATACGTGCATGAGGATGAGGACTTCTTAATATCTTGCCATGTAACAANCCAGCCATATCAAAATCTGCACCATATAAAGCTCTACCTGTAACTTTATCTGTACCATCAGGTCTTACAGGCCTTGTTCCTATAACGTTATACTTTTTTGGATCTTTTATACTTGTCATAATTATCCTCCTGCTTTAATTCTCTTAGCTGAATCTTGTACTGCTCGAACAATCTTGTCATACCCGGTACATCTGCATAAATTATTTGCAAGCCACCATCTGATTTCATATTCAGATGGATCAGGATTATGATCAAGTAAAGATTTGGTTGCAATTATAAATCCAGGAGTACAAATCCCGCATTGTAAAGCAGCATTTTCTAAAAACGCATCTTGNATAGGATGNAATTTATCTCCATCCGCAATACCTTCTATCGTTGTTAATTCTTTTCCTTCAACTTCTACACCCAGAACAAGGCATGAAGTTACTGTTCTTCCGTCTAAAATTATAGTGCAAGCGCCACAATTACCATCATTGCAACCTTCCTTAGTCCCAGTTAATCCTACAATATCTCGTAGACACTCTAAAAGACTTTGTCTTGGTTCACATAAAAATTCTACTGCTTCACCATTTATTGTTGTTTGTACATGGATTTTTTTTGCCATTTAATTCTCCTTCGCTCTTTCTATTGATTGTTTTAGAGATCTTTTAGTTAATACTGTGCATAAGTGCTGTCTATACTCTGCAGTTCCTCTCATATCAGAGATAGGNTTAGAAGCATCTTTAGCTAATTCCCCAGCCTTTTCAATATTCTCATCATTAATTTCTTTACCTGACAAGTAATCTGTTATAGATGTTACATGTAATGGTGTCGGAGCTACTGAAGCTAGAGATACCTGGGCATCTTCAAATTTACTTCCATCATCACTTAATTTAACCGATGTACCTACACCAACAACTGCAATATCCATTTCATTTCTTGGAATAAATCTCATATAATGAGCTCCTGAATTTTGTTTTGGAGCTGGAATATTAATTGAAACTACAATCTCATTATTTTTTAATATTGTAGATCCAGGACCAGTACAAAATTCACTTATTGATACTTCTCTTGAACCATTTAAACTATGAATGGAAGCTGTAGCACCCAGTACTATTAAAGNTGGTATTGCATCAGCGCTGGGAGCCGCATTACAAAGATTTCCGCCTAAAGTTGCTCTTCCTTGTATAGGTATACCTCCAATTATCTTNGTTGAATCTACAATAGACTGATAATATTTCTTTACATCTNCATGNGCATATAATTTNTAAAGAGGGACAGCTCCNCCAACANTTAGCCCAGAGTTTGGATTATATGACAATTCATTTAATTCTGGAATTTCCTTACTATCCAATAAAAGATCTGGTAATTCTCTTCTAATTCTCAATTTAGTTAAGATGTCAGTTCCACCAGCTAATATTTTGGTAGTTTCTCCATTATTTTGTAGAATTTCTAAAGCTGCCTTCAAATTGATAGGTCTTTCATAGTCAATATATTTCATTTCTATACCCCAAATATTTAAATTCTAAACAAATATTGTCAGCATTAAATNTAGATAAATACTAATACATGTAGAAATTTATTATAAATAAATCAATTCTTTTTTGCACTCGGATTATATTAAAAACGTTTAAAAAGTANTAATATATGGTACATTATTTAAAAAATCAGAACGTAGGAATTAAAAATTATGAAAAGCAGAACAGGTATAGAATTATTTTTATCAGCTCTCAAAGAATATAANATAGATCATATATTTGGTAATCCAGGGACAAGTGAAAGTGCTATTACAAATTCTTTGGCTCTCCCAGAACATAAAGATTTTAAATATTTTCTTGCAGTTCAAGAAGGTGTAGCCATGGGTATGGCTGATGGATGGGCAAGGTCAACAGGTAAAACTGCATTTGTGAACCTTCACATTGATAGCGGTCTTGCAAATGGGATCAGTCTACTAATAAATGCTTTCTATGGTGGGGCACCTATAGTCCTGACTGCCGGAAATAAAGATATTAGGAAATTTAATTCTTATAGATCCAATTTAGTAAATATGGTTAAAGAATTTACAAAATGGTCAGCAGAAGTAACACATATAGAACAATTACCTGAAATGACTATGAGAGCTTTTAAAGAAGCATCTACTCCTCCTACAGCACCTACATTCTTATCAATTTCTGCAAACGTGTTTGATGAAATAACTGACCTTGATGTAATAAAACTTCCTCAAATTTCAAATAATTTTAGCCCCGATTCCAACTCAATTAAGATATTATCAGATAAAATTATTGAATCTGATAACCCCATGATAATTTTAGGTGACAGAATTTCTCACTCAAANTCTTCNAACAAAGCAGTAGAATTTGCAGAGCTTACAGGATCTAAAGTNTATGTTTCTTCAACATCTGAGATTAACTTTCCTACCGATCACAANCAATATTTAGGANCATTNCCAAACTTGCTGCCTAAAGCTAAAGAAATTATTGACAANCATGACTTAGTTATATCTATTGGNAGCAATGTTTTCGATGGATTTTTTTATATTAAAGGTCAACTCTTTGGAAATAAAACCTATCATGCACATATAGATTCCTCAGCATCTGCAATAAGTAGAAATGAGCAAACTAATCTNGGAATACTTTCCAATCCAAATACTGCATTAAAATCTTTAATTATTAATATTAATAATAATATCGATGGAGAAACAAGAGAAAAAATATCTTTAAGAAAAAATGATATATACAAAGAGTCAGAAAAAATATCTTCTGCAAATAAACAAACTACTCAAGATAAATTCAATGATNATCCAATGAGCGCTTACAGGCTGTTTTCCGAACTCTCCGAAGTATTATCTGAAGATGTAATTATTATTGATGATTCAGTATCTTCAAGGCCTGCATTAATGGCAACAAATAATTTCAAACCAAAAAAATTATTTGGAGAACGCGGAGGAGCAATAGGATGGGGTATGGGTGCAACCATGGGTGTTAAATTAGCTAATCCAGATAAAAACGTAATAGGGATTATAGGTGATGGNAGTGCCATGATGACTATGCAAGCTNTTTGGACTGCAGCTAATAGCAAAATTCCNGTTATATATATTATCTGTAATAACAAATCTTACAGAGTGTTAAAAACAAATATGCAAATATACAAAGAAGAAATTTTAAATGAAGACAACCCTGATTACAAATATTTTGCAATGGATTTTAATCCTTCATTTAATTTTGCTGAATTAGCAAATACTTTTGGGTTAAACGGAATTAAAATATCCGATCCTAAGTTAATAAAAAAACATGTGACAGAATCTTTAAATTCTGATATTACCACTGTACTTGATATTGATATAGACGGATCAGTTTAACAACTTAATTTAAATTACTGTTAATAAATGCTGGTCTACCATGAACAAAAGACGGTGCATNCATAATCTTGNCGCCCTCTAATTGTAANAATTTTATATGCATCAAACCATCTAAAGTTTTTACAGCTATTCCTTTGTCATTTAATTCAATAATTTGACCATTTTTTTCAAATCCACTATTTTCTTCTTTTTGAAAATCAGCATCTTTTATTATTATTCTNTTATCCTTCCAATAAGTATATAAACCTGGCCATTGTGAATAAGCTTTTAATTTTCTAATTATCAATTCTCCAGACTCTGCCCAATTGATTAATCCATCACTTTTTTTAACCATTTTTGTATAAGTAGCCAAAGAATGATCTTGAGAAATTTCCTTTATAGATTTATCTGCAATTTTTTTTACTGTTTGATTTAAGTTTTGCGCAGCTAAATTAAATAACTCCAAACCTAATTGTTCAGAATTGTAATGTTCTTCAATTTTAAATTCCTTTTGAAAAAGGATAGGCCCAGCATCTAATTCTTTTACCATTTTAATGATTGAAACCCCTGTATTTTTCGTCCCATCTATAATTGCAGAAGAAATTGGTGACGGACCTCTTAATTTTGGCAATAATGAAGGATGAATATTTATAACACCTAATTTAGGAATATTAAGTATATAATCTGGCAAAATTAAGCCAAAAGAGGCAACAATTATAATTTCAGGATTCAGTTGTATTAATTTTGATTTTATTTCATCCGTAAATTTATTGATCCTATGAATATCAAAATTGTTATTTGATTGTANATTTAACTCATTATCCAAATTCGGATTTCTTGAAATTCTATTTTGAGACTTAGTAATTGCGCCNATAATATCAAAAATATTTGTATCTAATTCTTTGAAAACCAATGACCCATATACTCCTGACCCCATAAATAAGGTACTAATTTTANTGTATGNAATATTACTAGTCATTATTTACCTAAAAATCAATTTTTATTTATATANTTATTATGCTTTCTTAAACTTTTTTCAGGATCGATATCTTGAATCCTTGCAACATTAACNATTTCAAACAATAATTTTCCAATAGATTCCGAGTTTAATTTATGTTTATTGCTCAATAATTTGTCTATCAGATTATATGATTGATTTATATCTTTTGGAGGCATTTTCTTCTGTAGTTTCAAAGCTAAACTTAATGAAGGCAAATATTTAGGAATATCTTGATTATCATTTGCCAAATTCACATTTGAATCATCTTTAATTTTTTCCCAATTTTGTTCTACTTCATCAGCATTTTTTAAATTGATATCAGAAAAAACATGCGGATGTCGGATTTTAATTTTTGCATATAAATCTTCAATTATACTTTGCTCATCTATATCCATAACTTCTTTGAGAAAAATAATCTGATATACAACATTTAAAATAACATCTCCTATTTCTTCATTTATATTTTTATAATCTTTTTTTTCTATAGCTTCAACCAATTCATAACATTCTTCTATCAAATGCCCAGTAAGACTATCAGCTGTTTGCTTTCTATCCCACGGACATCCATTTGGTCCTCTTAGTAAATTAATTAAACCACTTATACCTTCTAAAGTTGGGGGAACATCCGGAAAATTCATAACTACTCCTGATTTAACGTTAGCAAATAATTGATATACTNAAAAATGTCTTCATAATAATATATTAAAAAACAATTAAAATGTTTTCNCTTATTCAAAAAATTCTTTTTAACACCACTTTATTCTTAGCAATACTTTTATCTAATGCATTACTAATGATAAACACAGATTCNTTTTACGAATTTGAATTCAATAAAAATAATACTGCTTTNAAAACTNNNATTGAAGANAGTGATCTTTNCCTTGTNGTTGATAACATACAAGATTTCTTTAACGAAAANTCNAATGAAAAAATNNATATNACCACANATATAAATGGTATTGAAAAAAAATTATTTAACTCAAAAGAAATTCGTCATATGATTGATGTAAAAAATCTGATATTAAATATTAAATTTTTAAATTACCTTTTATGGGCTACAGTTATAGTGATATTACTTATAAAAATTTCATTGTCAAAAGACAAAATATTAAACTCACTTCGTATTATTGCCAAATCATATTTTATATATTCTGTTTCAATTCTAATTGCCACTCTTATATTAATAGCATTAAGCTTTAGATGGATTTTTTATTTTTTTCATATAATAAGCTTCGACAACAATTTATGGATTTTAGATCCAAGAACAGATTATTTAATTAAAATATTTGAAGAGGTATTTTTTATGGATGCAGCAATATTTATTGGTATTCTAACCCTTGTCTCATCTATAATAATATTTTTATCAGTTAATACTATTAACAAATTTACAAAAAATTAAATTGAATATTTTTGAAGAAAATACACCAGGACAATTTGGGGAATTTGGGGGCAAATTTATCCCGGAAACTTTGTCGTTTGCCATAGAAGAATTAGAAAATGAATATTCTAAAATTTCTAAATCAGAATCATTTCAAAATTCATTTAAAAATCTCCTAAAAGAATTTGTTGGAAGGCCAACACCTTTATATTTTGCAAAAAATCTATCCGAGCATTATAAAGGCCCAAAAATATACTTTAAACGTGAAGATTTAGCTCATCTTGGAGCGCATAAAATAAATAATGCTGTTGGGCAAGGATTGTTAGCCAAACAAATGGGAAAACAAAGAATAATAGCAGAAACAGGTGCGGGACAACATGGGGTAGCCACAGCTGCAATATGTGCGAGATTAGATTTAAATTGCATAGTTTACATGGGTGAAGAGGATATTAGAAGACAAGCTCTAAATGTCTACAGAATGAAATTATTAGGGGCAGAAGTAGTAAGTGTAAGCACAGGAAGTAAAACACTAAAAGATGCTATTAATGAAGCAATGAGAGATTGGGTAACCAATGTAACAGATAGTTATTATTTAATAGGAAGTGTAATAGGACCACACCCTTATCCAACAATGGTAAGAGACTTTCAATCAATAATAGGAGAAGAAACAAAAAAAGAAATATTAGAAATTGAAAACAGATTACCTGATTATTTACTTGCCTGTGTAGGTGGGGGA
>NZNN01000039.1 GCA_002694895.1 Chloroflexota bacterium | reverse complement strand
CCAACACTAGGCAGTCCAGGGAAAGGACCTCTTCTGGTAATTACTGTATCAACTAAGTGTATGATACCATTACTTGCCTCTATATCAGTTGCAGTGTATTTAGCTTGGTTACTATCTAGTATTCTGATATCAATCTTACTGTCACCAGATAATATATGAGTATCTAAAACATGGACTTCTAATGCTCTTTTCAGATTAGCTGCATTTGTTGAAAGAGTTGTCCATTTATCATCACCATAATCAGTTATTGCTGCATCAGTTGGAGCCAGTAAGGTCATAGGACCTGCTCCAGATAAAGTTGCTTGTAGTCCGGATGCTGTAATAGCTGTGGAGAGTTTAGTTAATCTAGTATCATTTTGTACAGTTGTAGAAATATCATCTAATTTAGATAATTTAAATGAACCCATTTTATATGCATTTTTTGTTGCGATCACTGTACCATTATTTTTTGCTCTGAGTATTTGATTTAGAGCATCATTCATTAGGATAGCTCCGGTTTCATGATTTGAGAATGTTTGAGCTTGAGTTGCTGATATAACTCCTGCATCTACGTTAGCTTGAATTAAATCTAATGCAGTATTGGCAGATGTCCCGTAATCATAAGCATAAGATCCGGTCAGGTTTGTTCCAATAGCTTTAGTCACAGCTGCCTTTGCTGATGCAATATTTTTAGAAATACCATCTACATCACTAATCATAGCTTTTGCGCTTGTTACAAGATCTGCAGTTGCACTAGCATTTTTTCCGGCTGTAGCATTTGCAATTGCTTTATCTAGTACTGCTTCTAAACTAGAAATAGCAGAACTTGAATCAACAAGTGCTCTTATGTCTTTCACATTTTGGCCTGGCATAGTATTTGCAAAAATAATCCTTGATGATGAGCCAGATTCTTCTCGAACTTCTAATCTTCTAAAACTTGTTAGTATATCTCCGGAATCTGAAGTGTGGGATAGTTTCGTTGAACCGTCTTCATCCACTGATAAAGATCCAATACTTGTTTTAGTCATACTATCAGTAAGTAAGTAAGCATTATATTTCATTGTACCTTTTGGCGAGGTAACACCAGTCATAGAAATTGTTAGAGTGTCACCTGCAGAAGAGCCAGTGGAAATCATTGCAGACCCACTACCACTAATAGTTGCTGCATGAATTAGTTTTGCTGGTNATGCAACAAAAGCGAATGCCATAATTAAAGCTGTGTATTTTAATATATTTTTCTTGGGCATGATCTCAGCACCTTTATTTTAAATATTTAAATCAAATTCAGTAAAGTATCTTAACATATNAAGACACTTCTTCCTATATATTTTNTAACTATTTTTTTACAAATTATTGTTTAAGAATACTCATATTTATCGTAGTATGCAACAATGATATATTGAAAATAATTACTATTACTTGAAAATATATACAGATTTTATGAGATTACATATAGGTTTAGATGTCTTTTTTTATTAATTTTGTACTTTGAGAAGGAAATTTTGAAAATTAGTGTATATTCAGGTAGTTTTGATCGTGAAATANGATTTTTCGATAGAATNAACTATTTTAAAGCTTTAGAAGAAAAAGGATTTGAAAGCCTTTGGATTGCAAATGCAAATAGTTATGATGCTTTGAATCTTGCTTTATATTTAAGTACTCAAACTAGATCCATTGACTTGGGTACTGCAGTAATACCTGTTTTTTCTAAACATCCAGTTGAGTTAGCTCAACAGATACTGACAACAGCAATGATTTCAAATAATAGATTAAAAATTGGATTAGGAGTATCTCATAAACATCGTGTTGAAGATGAATTGGGACTTAGATATGCTACTCCGGCACTTTATATGAAAGAATTTTTAATAATATTGAAAGATATTTTGNATAGAGGGCACTCAAAATTTAAAGGAAATATATTTAATGTNGATGTTTCCATAGATNCTGATACTTGTAANGATGTAGATATTTATTTAGCGGCANTGGGGCCTAAAATGTTAGATCTTGCCGGAGAATATACAGAAGGCACAATAACTTGGATGACAGGTTATAAAACTATTAAGAATAATATTTNGCCTGTCTTGAACTCAAAATCTTATAACAGTAAAAGTATTCTTTCATCAATCCCTATATGTATCACAGATGATGTGGAAACGGTTACCAATGAAGCTAAATCTATTTTTAAATTTTATAACAAGTATCCCAATTATAAAAAAATGATTATTCAGGAAGGGGTAAAAGATCCAAGTGATTTAGCTATAGTTGGTGATGAGGATTATGCATATAATGCATTGAAAGAATATTCCAATTCAGGTGTTACAGAAATATTGGCTGTAGTATTTGGTGAGGACATTAATAAAAGAATAAATTTACAATCTAGAACATTGGACTTTTTGTTGTCTATAAATAATAAATTTTAAAAGGGATGTTTTCTTAATGAATAAAAATTCAGTAAATAATACGAGTGATTTTGATATTACTATAATTGGTGGAGGTGCCATAGGAGTAAGTATTGCTTATAAATTATCTAAAAGTAAATTTAGATGTGCAATTGTAGAAAAAAATACTATTGGATCTGGCGCAACTCAAGCTACAGCTGGAATTATATCTCCTTTATTTTATGGTGATATAAATTTTTCAGATACTTTGAATACTCCAATGTTTAAATTAAGAAAATCAAGTTTTGATTCTTTTTCAACTTTAGGAGAGGAATTAGCTGAGTTGGATATCAGCTCACCTTACCATAAAACAGGCATATTAAGAGTCGCATTTAATAAAGACGAATTGAAAACCTTGGATAATCTTTCTGATAGTTTGAGTAATTTAAATATAAGTTCAGAAAACGTTGATAAAAATGAGATTAATACAGAATTAAGTTTTTTGAGTAATAAAATTGAAGGAGGAAAATATTTCCATGATGATGGATATGTTGAGGGTTTGGACTATATTAACAAATTAAAAATTGCTGTTCTTAAAATGGGTTGNGAGATATTTGAAAACGAATCTTTTCTAGAAATTAAAGAAAAAAATAATGAGCAGATTTTAATATCAACTTCTAATCGTATGATCAAATCAAAATATATTATTTTTTGCACTGGAGCTTCGAATGTTTTAGAGGATTTTGAGCTTCCCTCTGATTATAAAATCACTCCTGTTAAAGGGCAATATATTCTAGTTAGATCAAATGAAATACAATTACCTTATCCCATAGGAGTAGNGGGTGATCAGTTAAATTATTCAGGTTATTTAGTTCCTAGAGATAACAATATTATTTATATAGGTGCATCTAAACATCCTGAGGAAAATGATGATTCAGTAAATTTGGAAGGTTTGGATTTTTGTTATCAGGTTGCAAGGAGATATGTAAAAGATGCAGGCAAATTAGAATTTGTAAGTACCGGATCAGGAATAAGGCCACAATCTAAGAGTGGCTCTCCAATTATTGCCAATTTATACAATTCTGAAAATATACTTTATATTTCAGGTCATTATACCCAAGGAATTATGTTGTCATTAGGCACTGCTGAAATAGTTAAAAATTATATCAATAAAAGCGATATTAATTTATTTAAATCTTTTAACAAAAATTGATTTATGACTAAAATTCTTTATTCTAATATAAATATTTTTGATATTGATAAATTTGAATCTTATGAAACAAACCTTCTTATAGAAGATGGAGTAGTTTCTGATATTGGNCGCAGTATAAATTACGATAAATACACTGAGGTTATAGATCTTAGAAATTTCTATATGTTGCCAGGGCTTGTAGATAGTCATGGACATATGACTCATTTAGGTAAGAATCAATATGAAGTTGATTTGAGAGATTGTAAATCTGAATATGAAGTTGTAAATAAAATTAAAAATTTTCTTGATTTAAATAATAATCTTTTATGGATAAATGGAGGAGGATGGAATCAAGAAAATTTTGATACTAAATTATTGCCTGACAATAAGTATTTAAGTATAAATTTCCCANATATTCCCGTTACATTATCAAGAATAGATGGGCATGCAATTTGGTGTAATAAAAAAGCTTTAGATATGGCTAATATTCACGAAGATACACCTGTCCCTGATGGAGGAGAAATTTTAAAAAAAGATGGATTGTTAACAGGGATATTAGTAGACAAAGCTCAACAATTAATTCGCAATATAATTCCTTCTGAAAGCATTGAAGATGTTAAAAAATGGATATTAAAAGCACAGGAAGTATGTTTGTCTAATGGATTAACTGAAGTGCATGATGCAGGTATTTCTTCTATACAGTTTGATGCATATAAAGAACTTATTAATGAAGGTAAATTAAAAATTAGAGTTTATGCGATGGCAAATCAGGAATTATTTGAGAATAATNTATCCAAGTATAAATCTGAGTTGTTTGAATTAAGGAGTGTTAAATTAGTTGCNGATGGAGCATTGGGTTCTAACGGAGCNGCATTAATTGATCAGTATCAGAATTTAGANACATATGGTATTTTAATTTTAGACAAAAATAAATTAAAAACTTTATTTTNACAGGCATTTAAAGAAGATTTTCAGGTTTGNATACATGCAATAGGTGACAAAACTAACAGAGAGATTGTTCGAGCACTTCGGGAAGTATTGGGAAATTCTGATCAGGATCAATTTGATCATAGAACACGAATTGAGCATGCTCAGATTATAAAAGAAGAAGATATAAAAGAGATATCTGATTTGAATATTATTGCATCCGTGCAACCAATGCATTGTATTTCAGATATGGATATGGCTGAAGAAAGATTGGGAGAAAGGATAAAAGATTCATACTTATGGAAAACTTTAATTGATAATAATATTTTATTAATTGGAGGCTCCGATTTTCCTGTAGAAGATTCTTCTCCATTAATGGGTATTTATGCAGCAGTAAATCGAACTAAATTTAATAATATTCCCTATGGGGGATGGCAGCCTAAAGAATTATTGAATTTGAAAGAAGCATTAGAAATGTATACAAAAAATACAGCATATGGTTCATTTAAAGAAAACCTTAAAGGGAATATAGAAATAGGTCATATTGCAGATTTTACATTTATTGATAGAGACATATCATCATTGCCAAANAGTGATATTTTGAAATGTAAAATTTCTGCTACTATGGTGAATGGTGAGATGGTATATAAAGATTTTTAGGGTGTATCTAAATGTAGATCTTTAGNCATATCAATTATTATGTCTGTTGCAAGATCAAAATTCATTTCACTTGTATTTAAAATAGCATGATAATTAAATCTATTGTCTGGATCATCAATATTAAAGAATTTTTTAAAAAATTGATTTCTGGCTGCGTCTCTGTTTCTTATTAATGTTTCTGCAGTTTCATAATCAACATCTTCATAATTAGCAATTCTGTTTATTCTGTCAACTTCGTTGGCAATAAGTCCTACCCTAAGTACTCTTGGATCATCTTTTAGAATTATGTTNGCGCCTCTCCCTACAATGACAATACTTCCTAGTTCTGCTAATTGAAGAACAGTTTGTTGTATCCCTTGGCTATATTCATCGTCATTCAGATGATATTTTTCTTGATTTTCATCTGCAGTTAAATCTTCAAATTCATGAGTAAGAAATGCTGCTGCACCTGGTCCNAAATGTGGATCTCCAACAGCTCCTGCAAAAGCAGATTTTTCCAAGATATTCGAAATTTTTTCTAGAAATGTTTGTCCAAAAGTAGTTGGAGCTTCTTCTTTTTTTGTAAAAAGTTCTATATCTATTCCACTTTGCAAAGCTGTTTGCTTTATTATGTCTTTATCCACATAATCTATATTTAATTTTTGTGCTATTTTAGGGCCAATTATTCTTCCCCCACCTGCTGTTAATCCGCCTAAAGCTATGACTGGCATAGTTACCTNCTTTCNTTTTTATATNAATATTTTTGCGTATTATTGTAATTAATTTAANATCATTATTCAACTACTTTNTANANCTACTTTATATNGTATNTNTATTTANTANTATNCNATATATNGTNTAATTTATTTATTATTCCNTNTTTTNATTAGATGGGATTTTAGAAATTTNCCTGTTAATGATANTTTNTTTGANATTATATNTTTTGTATAACCTTCATATATNACCTTTCCNCCTTCCTCGCCTGCTCCTGGNCCAAGATCAATGATCCAATCAGCTGATTTAATTACATCCAAATGGTGTTCAATGATTAGCACTGTATTCCCGCCTTCTACAAGTTTTTGCAAAACGTTAATAAGCATATTGCAATCTTCAAAAGATAAACCTGTTGTAGGTTCATCTAATATATATAAAGTTTTTCCTGTTGATCGTTTAGATAGCTCAGATGATAGTTTTATTCTTTGGGCTTCTCCACCACTAAGTTGTGTAGAAGGTTGTCCCAACTTAATATATCCNAAACCTACATTTTTTAAAGTTTCAAGTTTATTCTTGATACTTGGTATNTTAGAAAAAAATGCAGATGCTTGTTCAACGCTCATAGATAAAATGTCTGATATATTTTTCTTTCTCATTTCAATTTCAAGAGCTTCTCTATTATATCTTTTCCCCTTACAAGAATCGCAGGATATGGATACATCTGGTAAAAATTGCATTTCAATATTTATAACCCCATCTCCAGAACAATTTTCACACCTACCACCTTTAACGTTAAAAGAAAATCTTCCTGGTTTGTATCCTCTGGATTTTGATTCAGGCAAATTGGCAAATAATTCTCTGATATTTGTAAATGTACCCGTATAAGTTGCAGGATTGCTTCTTGGAGTCCGTCCTATAGGAGATTGATCAATATTAACTATTTTATCAATGAATTCTGTTCCATCAATAGATTGGAATTTGCCGGGNGTGTTTTTAGATTTATTTACTTTTTGTGCTATTGATTTATAAATTATTTCATTAACTAAAGTGCTTTTACCTGAACCTGATACTCCTGTTATTGCTACGAATAAACCNAATGGTATTTTTATATTAATATTATCTAAATTATTTTCTGAAGCACCATAAACTTTTATATATTTNTTATTTAAAATATTTCTATTTTTGCTATTATTTATTANTTTTTTATGAGATAAATAAGCACCTGTAATAGATTTAGTAGATTTAATAATNTTATTTAAATTACCTTTTGCAATTATTTTNCCTCCTGANTCACCAGCTCCTGGCCCCATATCAATAATGTAATCTGCTGATCTTATNATTGCNTCATCATGTTCAACAATNAAAACTGTATTNCCTANATCTCTTAGTTTTTTTAGTGTGTTAATTAACATTCTGTCATCTGCAGCATGTAATCCGATAGATGGTTCGTCACATACATATATGACTCCAGTTAACCCTGAGCCAATTTGGGTTGCAAGCCTGATTCTCTGAGCTTCTCCGCCACTTAAAGTTCCAGATGCTCTTGAAAGAGATAAATATTTCAAACCAATACCTAGGAGAAATTCTAATCTTGAAGCTATCTCATTTATTAATCTTTCTCCAATCAAAAGTTGTGTTTTGTTTAATTTTATAGAATTTGTAGATTTTGATTGCACAATTTCTTTGAACCATTTAGAAAGTTCTGAAATATTTAAGAA
>NZNN01000038.1 GCA_002694895.1 Chloroflexota bacterium | reverse complement strand
GAGTGACGAAAAAAATTTGAAACAATGTAGTGGATTTAATTTTATAGCAAAAAAATAAATAATTATGAATAAATTTATCCTATCCCTTGATCAAGGCACAACAAGTTGTCGTGCTTTATTAATTGATCAAGATGGAAAAATATCTGGAATCGCTCAAAAAGAATTAACTCAAATATATCCTAATAATGGCTGGATAGAACATAATCCAAATGAAATATTAAATTCTCAAATAGAAGTTATTGATCAAGTCATTTCAGAAAACAATATTGAAACAAGCCAGATTGCTGCAATTGGTATTACAAATCAGAGAGAAACTGCAGTTGTTTGGGATAAAGATACAGGAGCACCTATATATAATGCAATTGTTTGGCAAGATAATAGAACTACAGATATATGCGAAGATTTAAAAAATAAAAACTTAGAAAAAGAAATCTCTGATAAAACAGGTTTATTAATAGCCCCTTATTTTTCTGCTACTAAAATATCTTGGATTTTAAATAATGTTATATCTGCAAAAGAAAAAGCAAAATCAAATAAATTATTATTTGGAACAATAGATTCCTGGTTAATTTGGAATTTAACTGAGAAACAAACTCATGCCACTGACTTTTCTAATGCATCTAGGACAATGTTGTTTAACATAAATAAATTGGAATGGGATACTGATATCTTAAATGAATTAGGTATACCAAAATCAATGTTACCAAAAGTTCTTAATTCATCTGCCAATTTCGGAAATTTCAATTATAAAGGCCATAAAATACCCATATATGGAGTATTAGGAGATCAGCAAGCTTCTTTATTTGGTCAAAAGTGTTTTGATGCAACGTCTACAAAAAATACTTATGGGACAGGGTGTTTTATTTTGATGAACACCTCTGATCAAATAATTAAAAGTAAAAACGGCCTACTTTCTACTATTGCCTGGGGAATTAATGGGAAAATTTCCTATGCTCTTGAAGGGAGTATATTTATTGCGGGTGCAGGGATTCAGTGGTTGAGAGATGAATTGAAAATAATCAATTCATCAGAAGAATCAGAAAAACATGCATTAAAATCTTCTGATAAAGATAACTTATTTGTAGTGCCCGCATTTAATGGCCTTGGAGCACCATATTGGGATATGTATGCAAAAGGATTAATAATCGGAATTACCAGAGACACTAACAAATCTGACATTATAAAAGCAACTCTGGATTCAATAGCATATCAAACAAAAGACGTACTCACTAGTATGGAAAAAGATACTAAAAGTAAAATTAATTTACTTAAGGTAGATGGTGGAGCTTCTAATAATAATTATTTGATGCAATTTCAGTCTAATATATTGGGAGTTAAAATAGAAAAGCCACAAAATACTGAAGTGACAGCTTTAGGAGCAGCTTATATAGCAGGATTGTTATGTTCATTCTGGGATATTAATCACTTGAAAAACCTAAAGTATGACAAGGAAAATTTTAATCCCAAATTTGACTCTGATAAAATTAACAAACTTTATCAAAACTGGAATAAAGCAGTAAAAAGATCTATGAATTGGATTTGAATTCATCGCTTAAAAAATTAAGCGAAAATTTCGATCGAATTAGGGATTATTTCAGCTACTATCGGTGTTTTTCCGATCATTTCACCATCAATAATTAATGAATCATCATTATCAGGAATAAGTGAAAATTTGCTGGATTGATAATATTGAACCTCTGGTTCACCTATATGTGTACCCTTGAAAAGTTTTGGTAAAACAGATAATAATCGTATTCTTGAAATATTACTATCAACCACAATTATGTCCAACAATCCATCATCTAATTTAGCCTTTGGTGCCATTCTCATTCCCTTCCCGACATGAATGGAATTACAACCAACTACAAACATAAAATTTTTAACTGATCTTTTACCATTAACTTCAAATTCTGCTTTACGATAATTCTTGAAAAATATTTGGATAACAGCTGAAATAGTATATCTTGCATTACCCATCCATCTTAAATTTTCTGCCGTAAATCCTATATCCGTAATCATCCCCCATCCAACCAAGTTAATTGAATATTTAACTGTTTGCCCCATATCTAATTTAATAACATCTATAAATCTGGTTTTTGCCATAAGAATTTTGTCCACAGCTACATTAGGGTCAGTAATTCCTAAATCTAACATAAATGAATTACCTGTGCCTCCAGGAATTATTCCTATAGGAATTTTTTTCTTATCCCTACGATTGAACATTCCATTTACAATTTCATGAAATGTCCCATCTCCTCCAATCATTAAAATACCATTATAATTTCCAAAATTACATTCTTTAATTATTTTTTCAGCATGTCCGGGAAATTCAGTTGTAATTAATGTTAGATCAATTTGTTTTGAATTAAACTTTTTTTTAATTTTATTGAATATTTCCAATCCTTGTTTTTTACCACTGAATGGATTAACAATTAAAATAAATTTCATATTTTAAATTCTTATATTAACTTTTCTTTTTCAAATACATCTGCCAAGATTTTAATACCTTCATGAATTTCATTTGGAGTATTATAACTATAAGTTAATCTCAGATAATTGTTTTTTTCTCTGTCTGCTCTGTATACTCCACCTGGATTATACTTAACTCCTCTGTCAACAGCACTTCTTAGTATATCCCACGAATTTGCACCTTCGGGTAATTTTAGCCAGACCATCAAACCTCCATTTGGTTTATTCCATTCACAAGTATCAGGAAAATTTTCTTTTAAAGCAGTTAGCATGGCATCACGTTTTTTCATAATTGATTGTTCAACTTCTAATCCATGCTTATAACCGTGTTTATCTAAGAAATTAAATACAGCCATAGATGCAAGTTGGCTGGGCATTCCATTATATGCAGTTTTTGCCAATTCTTCTTTAACTATATCTGGGACAACTGTGTATCCAATTCTTATGCCACAACCTAAAAATTTAGTATATGCTGAAATATACATTACAGAATCAGTGTCATCCATCCCATACATAGCAGGTGGTAAAGGATCGCCATCTATTCGAAAATCTGCATAACTTTCATTTTCAATAATTGGAACATTGTATTTTTGAGCAAGTTCAATTATTGCTTTTCTTCTATCTAGTGGAATAGTTATACCAGTAGGGTTTTGAAAAACTGATATTAAATATATAAATTTAGGAGTAATGTTTTGGGATTTGAGTTTAGCTAAATGTTCTTCTAAACTATCAGGGAGGATCCCATTTTCATCTGAATCTACATGTATAATATTTGCTTTTTTTGCTAAAAGCATCCCCAAGGTTCCTGAATAACTAAATTCTTCAACTAATACTGTGTCATTGGGTTCAAGAAAAATGTTAATTAAATTTGATATTGCACCCCCAGCTCCAGAACTTATAAAAATTGAATCCGCGTCAGCTTTTATTCCTCTCAATGACGCTAATCTTTCACTGATTAAATTTCTCAAATTAAGATCCCCTTGCGGATCAGGATATGGGGCCAATACATTCCCCTCTCTTGCAATAATATCTCTAGTTGTTTCAGCAAATTGTGCATAATCCATGCTATGTTGATCAGTATAAGTAATGGAAAAAGTATATTTTGTTTTTTCACTTATACCATCAGGGCGTGAAATTTCAGGAATATTGTGTGTGGTGAATTTACTATCATAATTCATTCTTCTCTCCTTAATTCTATTTTAAGAAATTTCTTATAATGTATTTTAATGTATTTGTATAAACCGTTAAACCTAATAATGACAATGACTATATTATCGATGAATAAAATCTAAGCTAGCTTTTTAATACAGACAATACTTTACCCTTTAGATAAACTATTAAACAATTAGTTATGCCAAACAGGAAATACTATGATACCTATGGATATCCAAAAAGGTGAAAAAAGTATCCTCGAGATCAAAGAATTAATGGATGATCTCGATGTTATTTTTTTTCTTCGCCATGGTACTTGTTTAGGAGCTGTGAGAGATGGGCAACTTATCCCGTGGGACGATGATATAGATATTGGGTCAATAATAGGAATGAACAACCTTGATGAAAAATCTATATCTAAAATTATTGACAGCTTTAAATTAAATGGGTTTAAAACTGAAGTATCTGAATCCCCATTTCACATTTCTGTTTCACTTTCAAAATCCGGGATACCAATCGACTGGACTTGTTATAAAATACTTCAAGGATATATATATCAATACCCTGCGGTTAAAATCCCAGTCAATCTTTATGATGATTTAAAACCGATATCATTTCTTGGAACTTCATTTTTTGTACCAAATCCGCCAGAAAAATATTTGTCACTTAAATATGGCTCTGAATGGATGACACCTAAAAAAACTGGTTATGAAAACGATATTATAAAATCGATACCAGGATCTGTAATTCCTGAACAATCTAGTATATTTACTCGATTACACAAATTCCTTTTTCCCAGTAAATACATTACCAAAATTCGAATCCTTAACCATGAAAATAAGCCTGTTAAACTATCTGATGTAACTCTTGTAGGTCTTAGCAAGTGTACAACTAATGATCAGGGGTATGCAGAATTCGAGTTACTTATTAAAGATTGGTACGCAGTCATCATTGAAAAAGGTGAAGAAAAAGAAATACTCTATGAAGAGATTTTGAAACCAGGTTCTAATTATTATTATTTACCTGATAAAAACAAGACATCTGGAAGAACTTACATTTTAAAAGAGGAAAATTAACAAACTCACGATACACCATTTACAATATAAATTATTTACATCTTTGGGAGGTTATAATCAAAAGAATATATGTAGACATGACAGCAGATTTATTTCATTTTGGGCATGTAAATTTTTTAAAACAAGCTAGTGAAATTGGAGATTATCTAATTGTAGGGATTCATTCTGACGAAACTGTTCAAAATTACAAACGCCCACCAATTATAACTATGAAAGAGAGGATAGCTGTAGTAGCTTCTTGTAGATATGTAGATGAAGTAATCCCTGATGCTCCTCTTATTGTTGACCTAGAATGGATCAAAAAACACAACATTCACGTAGTAGTTCACGGTGACGACTTTTCAGAAGATTTACTTCAACTGTGCTATAAAGTTCCTATAGAAATGGGTATTTTTGAAAAAGTTCCTTACACTCCAGGTATTTCTACCACTGATATTATCAAAAGACTTAAAAATACTCTAAACGACTAATAAATTATAAATCAATATAGTTTATCTAATAGACTCAGAAATAAACCTTTCAACTTCTAAATTAAATACATAGGGTTTTTCCCAATACACTGAATGNCCACAGCCTGGAACAATCAAAAATTTAGAACCTGTTATATATTCAGAAGCCAATTTAATTATATGAGGAGGCATTATGGTATCATCTTGTCCAACCAAGAAATAANACNGGCATCTTTAAAGTNTCTAATTCNTTTCCTTTAGGNCCTCCAAGNAAATTTATTTTTTCATATGAAATTTCAGAATTNGTAAGTCCNATTTGTAAATAAAGATTAGCCATTACAGGATTAGTATTTTCAAATATTTCTGATATTGCCTCTAATTTCCCTCTGGTTCTTGAATTATTCTTTTTCCATTTATTGATTTCATTTTCTAAATTTGTTTCCCCCATACCCCCTGTAGTATCTGCAAAAATGATACTTAAAACTCTTTCGGGATGTTTTACAGAAAATCCCAATGCAGATATACCTCCCATTGATTGAGCTACCAAATGAGCTTTCTCAATCTTTAAATAATCAAGTAACAGCTCTAAATCTCTAGCAAATTCTGATGAACCTGGGCCATCATCGATATCATAAGAATGTCCAAAACCACGCTGGGAATAAACAATACAATGATACTTTTTTGAAAAATATGGGATTTGTTGAAACCATGATAATAAATTCCCTCCTCGCCCATGCATAAAAACTATTGTTCCTGATTTTTTATTTTCATGTGAAAATTCCTGATAATCTATTTTTATTCCATTTAGACTAACTTGTGGCATATATTCCNCTAATTATTATTTAAATATAAATTTTATTTAGCACATCAGTATAAAATATATCTATTTTCCCTGCCCTGCAATTGGAGAAATAGGATTACCTGCAGATATAAATTTTCCTGCCCCGGGTTGTTGGTCCAATTTACCATCATTCAACAATACTTTACCTCTTAATATTGTCATCCATGGACTACCGCTTACTTTCCAGTCTTCATAAGGTGTATACCCTGTAGTGCTCTGATGGTTTTGAGCTTGAATATTTGTCTCTATTTCAGGATCAATAATAAGCAAATCTGCATCTGAACCTGGTTGTATTACACCTTTCTTAGGGTAAAGACCAAAGATTCGTGCTGGGTTCTCTGCCATCACACGTGCCATCCACCATATTGGAAGATTACGTTTCACTACACCTTCTGAATATACNAGAGGAACAATAGTTTCTATTGATGGGGCCCCAAAAGGAATAGGATCACCTTTGGGAGATCGGAAAATATTGTCCCATCCAAATTCTTTCATANCAGTCGGGGCCGGTGAATGATCACTTCCTACAGTTGAAATATACCCATTAACTAAACCCTGCCACATAGCATCCTGATTCACTCCATCTGCAGAACGTAAAGGCGGACCAATTTTAGCAAATGGGCCAAGGCGTTCCATTGCCGTTTCATCTAAAAGCAGATATTGAGGGCAAGTCTCAGTCCATACACGTTGTCCTTGTTGTTGTGCTTGCTTGATACGATTCAATCCCAGTTTTGTTGAAAGATGTACAATATATAAGGGACAATCAGTCATAGCTCCCAAAAGAATACCACGATTTATCGCTTCGGCTTCGGCCCATGGCGGACATGTATCGGGAAAATCACTAGGTTTTGTTCTCCCTTCTGCCATAGCTTTATTCATAAGATGTTCTATAACATCTCCGTTCTCAGCATGAAGTTGTACTATTCCACCATTATCACTTACGATNTCCATAACNTTTGCTATAAATGAATCTGATACTCTGTGATCATATGTCATAAACATTTTAAAAGATGTTACCCCCATGTTTATTGCTTCAGGCAAGCTATCTATTATATAAGGAGTATTGCTTAAAATATAATGAAAAGAGTAATCNACCAAAGCTTCTCTTTGAGCTTCTTTTTTCCAACGATTAATAGCCTGAGGAAGTGTTTCTTTTTCAGCAGCNTTATATGCCCCAAATGGAATTATTGTTGTCAATCCAGCAAGAGCTGCTGCCTTAGTGCTTACTGACCAATCATCGCCAGGTTTTTCACGAACATGTACATGACAATCTATAGCACCCGGCAAAACATATTTACCAGAAACATCTATATATTTTTCTGCTTTTGGCATAATGTCTTCATTTCCTACAGCAACTATGCGTTCTCCTTTGATAGCAATGCTTGCTTTATAAGCATTTGACGAAAAAGCTACTGTACCACCATGTACTATAGTATCAACAATTTGAGTTGTCATAATCTACTCCGCAAATTTTTATTTTGGTTACTTTTTACGTAATTCAAGTTCATCCCAAATTTCTTCAATATTTATATCCGCTTTTTCTAACATTACTAACATATGGTATATTAAATCAGAAAACTCATGAATTATTTTGGAACTATTTTTATCTGTTAAGCTAGCAATAGATAATTCTCCTGCTTCCTCTACAATCTTTTGAGCTATTTTGGGCATGCCTTCTTTTAATAAATTTGAAGTATAACTATCAGGATTATAATCTTCTTTTCTTTGTTTAATAATTCCGATTAATGAATTAAGTGTATTTTGTTTATGTTTATTATCATTACTAAAACAAGTAGAATTACCTGTATGACAAGTTGGCCCGGTTGGCACAGCTTTAATTAAAATTGTATCTTTATCACAGTCTAATGAAAGACTAATTAATTTTAAATAATTGCCTGACTTTTCACCTTTTTCCCATAATTTTTTTCTGCTTCTACTATAGAACCAAACATGGTTAGAATTTATAGTCAAATCGATTGATTCTTGGTTCATATAACCCAACATTATTACTTCATCAGTTCTATCGTCTTGTATTATTGCTGGTATTAAACCTGATTTATTAGTTTTTATTTCTTTATTCATTTCTAACTTGTATTCCTTTTGAATATAAAATTTCTTTAATGTTATTAATGGTATACTCTCCAAAATGAAAAATACTCGCCGCTAATACTGCATCTGCATTTCCTTTTGATAAAGCTTCATACATATGTTCGGGAGATCCTGCTCCGCCGCTAGCTATTATTGGTATATTTACTTTTGTGGAAATTTCACGTAATAAATTAATATCATAACCTGTTTCTTTTCCATCTTGATCTATACTAGTTACTAAAAGTTCACCTGCTCCTAAATTATTTAAATCTTGAGCCCATTTAATAGCATCCATACCCGTGTTGTGCCTTCCTCCATGGCTATATACTTCCCACTTCTTGTTGTTTTGCTTTGCATCTATAGCGCCTACTATAGCTTGAGATCCGAAATAATTTGCTGCTTTGCAAATTAATTCTTTGTCTAAAATTCCGGCTGTATTTATTGATACTTTNTCAGCACCATGATTTAACAAAANTTTAATATCATCAACGCTCTTTANCCCACCACCAATTGTAAGNGGAATAAAAACTTGTTTTGAAACTTTTTCAACAATACTTAATATTGTTTTTCTATTTTCTACACTTGCGGTTATATCTAAAAACACTAATTCATCAGCACCATCATCGTAATATTTCTTAGCTAGTTTGACTGGATCACCCGCTGTGACAAGATTGATGAAACTTTTTCCCTTCACAACCTGACCTTTATCTACATCAAGGCAGGGTATTATTCGCTTTGTTAACATTTATAACTAATTAACCTTTATACTTTTCAATTATCGAGATTGGGTCTAAACGATTTTCTTCATAAAAAGCTTTTCCAATTATAACACTTTTCACACCTAATTTATCGAGAGCTTCAAGATCAAATTTTGATGAAATACCTCCTGCTACAGTAAGTTGGATATTGAATTTCTTAAGAATTATCTTTATATTTTTAATTGATACTCCTTTAAAAGTTCCATCTCTGTCAATATCAGTATAAATAAATTTCTTCACTCCCATTTTCATCATATTATGTATTAAATCTTCAGGTGNTAATTGAGTTTCTTGTGTCCATCCCTNAGNTTTAATTCTACCTTTTGATGAATCTACTGANACAATAATTTTATCTGATCCGTGTTTTTTAATNGAAGTTTTAATAATATTATTTTCATTCTTTATAGCAGCACTCCCTAAAATAACCCTTTCAACACCTAAAGAAATATAATAATTTATTGTATCTAAATTTCTTATTCCTCCACCTATTTGTATTTTTGTATTAGTATTANNAATCATATTTTTGATAAGGTNACTTGAAATAGTTGTACCTAATTTGGCACCTTCAAGATCCACGATGTGAATTAAACTAGCNCCTTTTAATTCCCAATTTTTAATAACTTCTACTGGATCATCAGAATATATTGTGGATTGATCATAATCTCCTTTGTATAGTCTTACACATTTATTTTTATATACATCTATTGCTGGTATAACTAACATTGAAACCTATATTAAATTAATTTATTAATAAAATTTTGATAAATTTGTAATCCGTAATCCCCACTTCTTTCTGGATGAAATTGCAAACCAACATAATTTTCATATGCAAAAGCTGAGCAAAATTCAACTCCATAGCTTGTTTGAGCAATAATATTATCACGATTATCTGGATTTACATAATAACTATGTATAAAATAAAAATAAGAATTGTCAGGAATACCATTGAAAATTGGATGACTTTTATTAAAACTTACATTATTCCAACCAATGTGAGGAACTTTTACAGAATCCGGGATTTTAGGAACAGTTCCTTTAAATAAATTCAATCCATTGCATTCCCCCTCTTCTGATTTTGCAAACATTAATTGTAGTCCAAGGCATATACCCATAAATGGCATTTTATTATTTATTAGTTCGATTAAAGTTTTATCTATCCCATTTTTATTCAATTTTTTCATAGCTGCAGGGAAAGATCCTTGCCCGGGGAATATGATAGCTTTTGCTTTAAATAAATCTTTTGGATTGTTCGTTGTTATTGGNTCACATCCAATTTTTTTCAAGGCATTTCTAATACTTTCAATATTACCTGCATCATAGTCAATTATGTGGATTTTCAAATTATTTTTCCTTTATATTAAATTAAAATATTTCATTTCATACTNTCTTTTTNTATCTTGAAATATTGAATAATCATATATAATTAGAAATTATTTTATATAATAATAACTATAATTATACTTAATCATGACTATGTTAAATATAGCTTTACCATCAAGTGGTCCTTTATATCAATCAACTATTGATTTTTTTAATAATGCTGGGATCCCAATAAAAAGATCAAGTTTACGTGCTTATTCTGGAACAACTAATTTNGATAAAAATATAAAAATAATATTTCAAAGGCAATCAGACATACCTAATTCAATTAGTAATAAAGTTGCAGATATAGGAGTTTTAGGNTTAGACAGATATNTAGAAAATATTCAAAACAATAAAACTAAAACCTTAATTGAAAAACTAGGATATGGACATTGTGATTTAGTAATTGCAGTTCCACAATCTTGGAATGATATTAATAATATGTCAGATTTAGTTGCATATTCTAATACAAATAAATTAAGAATTGCTACTAAATATCCATTNCAAACTCAAAATTATTTGNCTGAAAATCATATGAAATCATATGAGATTATCTCAACTAATGGTGCCGTAGAAAGTGCACCTCAAACAGGTATTGCAGATATCATTGTAGATATAAGTTCTACCGGAACTACAATTAGAGAAAATAACCTTAAAATACTAGATGATGGATATATATTGTTTTCTGAGGCAACTTTGATCTCTAATCCTGTGACGCTTTCTAATTATAAGGATAAATTTAATTCTGCCAAAAAATTATTATATTTTATTTTAGGTCATATGAATTCTAAACTTTACAATACTATTATATTTAATATTGAATCTGAAAATGAGAATCAATTATTTAAAATGTTAAATCAACATAGCAGTATTAGAGGTATTATTGGGCCCACGATAGCCAAAGTTTACTCAAGAGATGAACGTAATTGGTTTTCCGTAACAGTTGTCGTTTCAAACGAGTTGTTGAGCGATGCTATTGAAATAATGGACAAACTCAATGCAGAAGGTATTACTATAGTCCAAAATAAATTGGTTTTTGATGGAACAACTGATATAGAAAAATTACTTACAGGATAAATCGTGCCTAATTTTANAACACTCTCTTTTTTATTTTACAGATGAAAATTTGACAATTGAAGTTTTCAAAAAAATGTTTTAGAGTATGAATAAAGTAAGCCAATGATAATTCATATTACAATTCTTAAATATAAAAATTTTAAAAATTAATATAAATAATAATGTTAAAAAGAGATATAAAACACAAAAGAGACACAAAAGAAACAATTATTGAAGTATATTTGAACTTAGATGGAAAAGGTGATTCTGTAATCAATACAGGAAATGAAATGTTTGATCATATGCTAGCTCAATTATCTAAACATGGTTTNATAGATTTGAATGTGGATGTAATTAAGGGTGATAAGGGTCTNGGTTGGCATCATATAGTGGAAGATGTAGCAATAATTATCGGGCAATCATTCTCTAAATGTATTGGAGATGGAAAGGGAATTACAAGAACCAGCCATTCATATGTTCCTCTTGATGAAACTTTAGTTAGAAACGTAATTGATTTTGGAGGAAGGGGGTATTTTAAATTATCCGGATATATTGGTGACTCAGACTTAGGACAACTTAGTGGATCACTGATTTCTCATTTCCTTGAAACTTTCAGTAGAGAATCAAAATGTAATATTTTTACAACAATAATTGAAGGTGTAAATAATCATCATATTTCAGAAGCAATATTTAAATCATTAGGTATATCATTAAAAAAAGCTTTGGAAATAGATCCAAGAAGAACTTCAATTCCATCTACAAAAGGGACGATTAATTAGAAACTTATTTACTATTATAAGTCAATAAGTTTAGANTAACTCTACTATAAATATTTTATTAGTTTCGTTGTTAATCTTTCTGTTTATTTATTCTTTCTAAAGCAGAATTTGAATGTCCTTCCATTAACTCTGCTTTACCTATAATGCTAGCTGAATGTGATAATTCAAGAGCTTCATCTTTATCAATATTTACATATGGAACGAATTTAATAAATGTATCAACTCCTAATCCGGAACTAAAACTTGCTGTNCCTCCTGTTGGCATGGTATGACTTGGCCCAGCAATATAATCTCCAAGTACATGATGAGAATATGACCCTAAAAAAATTACTCCTACATTTTTCAATCCATCTAAAATTTCATCATTGACTTTTGTCATTATACTTACATGTTCCGGTGCAAAAGTATTAACTAATAATATGCTATCTTTGATATCATCCACTAATATTAATAATCCATTATTTTTAATAACATTTTCAGCAATATCTTTATTATTAATATTTAAATAATTAGGTATTAATTTTTTAACTTTATATAATAATTTCTCAGAATTAGTACAAAACAAAGGAACAGAAGAGATATCATGTTCAGCTTGAGAAACAAAATCCACAGCACAAAATTCAGGTATAGCAGTATCATCTCCTATAATAAAACTCTCAGTAGGTCCGTATAACCCATCAATGCCCACTTTCCCAAATAACTGTCTTTTAGCCTCAGTTACCCATTTATTACCTGGTCCACAAATAATATCTACGTTTTCTACCGTTTGCGTACCATACGCCATAGCAGCTATACTTTGGGCACCACCTATAGCATAAACTTTATCTACTTTTGCAAGATAACATGCAGCTAATATAAAAGGGTGTGGCAGTCCATGAAAACTTGGCGGCGTACATACAAAAACTTCTGAAACCCCAGCAACTTTAGCAGGAATAACAGTCATTAATACAGTGGATAACAATGGAGCATTCCCTCCAGGGATATATACGCCAGCTTTTTCAACCGGGATATTTTTGACACCATATTGATTTTTCTTATCATACCATTCCTTAGGTTTTGAAATTTTATGGTATTCGGTTATTCTCTTAGAAGCTAGCATTAAAGAATTTTTCAATTTTTGATCAATATTATCCCAACTATCTTTTAATACTTTTTGAGGAATAAGAATATTTTCCAAAGTTACATTATCCAAATCTTTTGTATAATTAATTAAAGCTTGGTCACCCAAATCCTTTACATTATTTATAATTTTAGTCACTGTTGTGAAAAATGTTTGTTCATTCAATGATTCCAATTGTCTTTTTCTAATATTTAAAATTTCTTCTTTAGCTTCCTTAATTCCACGAACTACTTTAACCATGTATAAACCTTTTTTTGTATAATTTATTATAACTATTTATTCAATATTTAATAAATCACTCCATTGCATAATTACGCAAATTTAATTTCTTTCATATATAATATTTTTTTCACCAAATCTAAAATATCTTATTCAAATGA
>NZNN01000037.1 GCA_002694895.1 Chloroflexota bacterium | reverse complement strand
GAAGAAACAGAAAATTCAAATCCCAAATCACAAGAATTATCACCTAAAGAATTTGATGTAATAAATATTATCAATGGTAAATTAAGCAAACAGAATAATATAAATAATTCTTATATTAATATTAAAAGTAGCTCAATAAACACTTTAACAACAAAAGAACTAAATAAATTTAATAGTTTATTGAGTGATAAAAATGAAGAAATGGCAATATTAAATTCAGCCCTATGTACCGATTATATATTCATAAATATAACTGGCGATAATGTTAAATTATTAATCAATTTTATTAACTCTAACAATTCAGAAAATTTTATTTTAAACAATCCCAAAGTTTTCATTAATATTGATTCCAAATCTCAGCTTGAGCTTATAGAAAATCATTATGGGAACAAAAATTCACAATATACATCAAATAATGTTTTGGAAATTAAAATCAATAAACAAAGTGATTTAAAACATTACAGATTATTGGGAGAATCAGAAAATTCTATACATACAAATACAACAAGAGTATACATAGATGAAAAATCTAAATTTAAATCTTTTGCATTTTCCAAAGGTGCTCAAATGGCTAGATATGATTTAAAAGTAAGTATGCCACATGAGCATTCAGAAATAGAATTAAATGGATTATATTACACTTCCGGAAAAGAACATTTGGATAATTATATTAACCTTGATCATATAGCACCACATTGTATCAGCAGAATAAATTATAAAGGGATCTTAGATGGCGAATCACACGCAATATTTGGAGGTACTGTTTTGGTGAGAGAAGGTGCAATAAAAACAGATTCTCTTCAATCTGACAAAAATTTAGTTCTATCGCCAAAAGCAGAAATAGATAGTAAACCTAGCTTATTCATTTATGTAGATGATATTCTGGCTGGACATGGTGCCACAGCAGGTAATATTGATGAAAAAACAGTGTATTATATGAGAAGTAGAGGTTTAGATTTAGAAACAGCTAGTAAAATGTTAATTTCAGGATTTGCTATGGAAATNATTGATAAAGTNAATATAAATGAATTAAATNATTACCTNNTAAAAANTTATATCAANACTCTTCCTTCATANAAATTTGATTTTTAAATTATGAGTGAACTAAACGAAATATATCANGAATTAATANTAGATCATAACCGNAGNCCAAGNAATTTTGGAAAAATGAATAATTACACAAATTATTCAAAAGGTTATAACCCTTTATGNGGAGATGAGGTTGAATTTTACCTGGAAATTACAAATGACAAAATTAATAAAATTCAATTTACAGGTGTAGGCTGTGCTATATCAAAAGGTGCCAGTTCATTATTTACAGAAACACTAAAAAGTAAAAAAATAAACGATGCACAGNATATAACAAACATTTTTAAAAAAATGGTTACAAATCAATTAGACTCAAATGAAAACATTGAGGATTTAGGAGATTTAACTTTTCTATCAGGTATTTCAGCTTATCCTGCAAGAATAAAATGTGCTATTTTAGCNTGCCATACAATAGAATCTGCTATAAGGAATGACCAAAGCACAATTACAACAGAATAAAATTTATATACNTAATTCTGTTAGAATATTTATATAATTCATTACATAAATGCAAATGGTTGATTTTAAAACAATAATAAAAGATTTCCCGATATTGAACAGAAAGATTAATGATAATAAATTAATTTATTTCGATAACGCAGCAACTAGCCAAAAACCAAAAGTTGTCATTGATACTTTGTCTAATTTCTATTCTAATAATAATGCCAATATTCATAGAGGAGTGCATACCTTAAGCATGGAAGCAACTTACCTTTATGACGAANCAAAAGAAAAAATTGCTGAATTCATAAATGCTCCTAANAGTAATTCGATTATTTTTACCAGAGGTACCACAGAATCTATAAATTTGATTGCAGACTCNTGGGGACAAAGTAATCTAAAAGAATCCGATAATATAGTAATTACTGAATTAGAACATCATAGTAATATTGTTCCATGGCAAGAACTAATAAAAAAAACAAAATCCAAACTGCAATATATACCAATTAATAGTGACGGAACATTAAATTTAACCAATATAAATAATATTATTACAAAAAACACCAAAATAGTTTCTATGACCCATGTATCAAATGGGATAGGTACTATTAATAATATTAAAGAAATAATTAAAATAGCAAAATCTGTTGGTGCAAAAACTGTTATTGANGCTGCGCAAAGTGTGCCACATATGCCTATAGATGTTTCAGATTTGGATTGTGATTTCCTGGCTTTCTCTGGGCATAAAATGCTAGCACCNACTGGTATAGGTGTTTTATATGGNAAAAAAGAATTATTAGAATCCATGCCNCCTTATCAAAAAGGCGGAGATATGATTTTAGAAGTAACTTATGATAAATCTACCTGGAATGAAATTCCATTTAAATTTGAAGCAGGTACACCTAATATAGCTGGAGCTGTAGGATTAAGCGCAGCAACAAAATACCTTATGGAAATTGGAATGCAAAACATCAGAGAGCATGAAATTGAAATAACAAAATATGCATATAACAATTTAATGAATATTGATGGTATAGAAATTCTTGGGCCAGAAGATATAGATATCAGAGCGGGTTTGATATCTTTTAATATTCCTAATATCCATCCACATGATTTGGGTACTTTTTTAGACTCCAAAGGAATAGCAATAAGAACTGGGCATCATTGTGCTATGCCTTTAATAAAAAAATTAGGTAGCCACTCTTCTGCACGAGCCAGTTTTTATATATACAATACAAATAAAGAAGTAGATAAATTCACTACAGAAATTAATAATTCAATAAAATATTTTAATAATGTCTAAAAATAACAATTTAGATTTCGTTTACAAAGAAGAAATACTTGAAAGATCAATAAATCCNGGTTTTTCATCTGAATTATCCAAAGTAGATAAATTTATTTCAGGTTTAAATCCATTCTGTGGAGATGAAGTCAAATTTCATTTTAATTTAAACCAANATATTATCACTAATATTTATTTAGAATTAGAGGGTTGTGCAATACATAAAGCTAGTTCTTCATTACTGGCAGAAATAATTCAAAATGAAAACATNAATGTAATTCCAAATATTTGTGATGAATTTATTTCTTTTTTTAATACAAAAAATAATCCAAATCACAAATTTCAAAATCAAAAACTACAAATTACAAANCCAATACATAGTGTCAAATCTAATCAAATTCGTATTAAATGTGTCTTGCTTAGCTGGAATGCTATATACAATAACTTATTAAAAAATTAATTATGNTTAAAATTCCAATAATTGATTCTCACACACATATAAATTCTCATAACGCTAAAGAAATACCAACAATATTAAGTAGAGCCAAGCTAAATGGAATAACTTCAATTATTGATGCTTCTGTTGANATTGCTAGCGCAGAATTTGTTGATAAAATGACTAAAAANTACCCTAATGTTTTTGGAGGANTAGGATTCCATCCTCAAAATTTAACTCAAGAATTAAATAAAACTGAAATTAAAGAAATGTATAANCTAATTACAAATAATAAAAAGATTCTTGTTATTAGCGAAATAGGATTAGATTTTCAAACTGATTCACCTCCAAGAGAAATTCAATACAAAGCATTCAGAAAACAGATAGGAATTGCCAGAGAATTAAATAAACCAATTATTTTTCATTCCAGATTTTGCGCAGATGAAACAATAAGAATATTAAAAGAAGAGCGGGCATATGAAGTGGGTGGAGCAATGCATTATTTCCAATCAAATAATAAAATAGCTTCCGAATTAGAATCAATGGGATTTAAAATATCTGTTGGGAAACCTCTNCTCAGNATAAAAAATTTAGAANATGTTATAAATGCTANTAATATCAAAAATATAATTGTAGAAACAGATTCNGCTCCTCAACCTTTCAAACAAAACAGAGCTAAATGGACAGAGCCAAAAGATTGTAATTTAATCATAGATAAGATTAGTCAAATAAAAAATGAAAATATCGAAAATATCACTCAAAATATATTTGACAACACATTTGATATGTTAAAAAACGGATCTAATTGGCTAATGAAAGAACATTTATCAAATGGGTTAATATAATTTTCTATCCCCTGTTCATTTCTGATTCAATTAGTTTGAAATCTCTCGACGATAAAATATGCATACTTTCATAAAAAGCCAATTCCCAATGATATGGCAACCATTTTTTCAAATATTCCAAAGAAGGGGCAATATAAGTTGCATCAATTGCATCAGATTCATCTAATTTTTTATCAATATTTAAATTAACACCATAAATATAATCTGTAATATCATCAGACCATCTTGATTTAATTATACTTTTAGCAGGGCTAATTATAGTTGCACTCATAATCCATTTTTTTATATCTTTAATGTAAATAATTATGCGATCATCAACTTCGATTCTTTTGACTCTTTTTTGATATTTTTTAGTAAATTCTATTTGCTTATCCTTATTCTTTATAAATATTTCATATTTTGATTGCGGAATTGAAACCATCCAATAATTTATCATTCTTTTAATTTCCTTAACTATATTTAATCCAACTACTATAATATAAACTAGATAACAAAAAATAAATATTTATAAATGAAAAATTGTGCAATTTTACTTGCTGCAGGTCNTTCTGCAAGAATGCAGGGTACAGATAAATTAACATTTGAATTATCTGGGAAAATGATTGTTGAATATTCTATAGAAACTTTATTCAAACATAAATTGATTGATCATGTAACTATAGTAACATCAAAAAAGAATTCAAATAAAATAAAATCAGTTATTTCAATTAACCAATACAAAAAACCATTTAATTTTGTAGAAGGTGGTGACTCCAGGTTTGTATCTTTTATGAATGCATTTAAAACAATTACTTCATCTGAAATCACTATAATNCATGATGCAGCCAGGCCATTTATTAATAAAAATTTNATTTCTGAAAGTATAAATATGGCCAAAAAGCATGGTGTTGCTGTGCCAGTGATTAAACATGTTGACTCTGCTTATTTATCTCAAGATTCTTATACTCTATCTAAACAAATAGATAGAAGTAAATTATTTTCATCACAAACCCCTCAAGCATACAAAACTAAAATATTATATGATGCTATTCAATATGCCGAAAAAAATAAAATAAAATTTAATTTTAATGATGTACCAGAATTAATATTAGAAAATGGATCCAATCCATTCGTTTTCAAAGGATCTAAATATAATATAAAATTGACATCAAATGAAGATATACTTTTATTAAAATCAATTCACCAAATATTAAACACCAATGATTAATTCGTACGGAATTGGACTAGATGTTCATAAGCTTAAAGAAGGTGGGGATCTTATTTTGGGAGGAATTATTATAAGCAAGAATTATAGCTTAGAAGGCGATAGTGATGCAGATGTATTAACACATGCAATTATAGATTCACTATTAGGGGCAGCAAATTTAGGTGATATGGGACATTTTTTTAATGATTCAACAGAATTAATATATTCAAGCTTACAAATGTTAAAAAAAACAGATAACATCATTAAACAAAACGGATGGATAATAAACAATATTGACTCTACAATTATATGTGAAAAATTCAAAATATTTAATTATTCTAATATGATGAAATCTAAAATATCTGAAACTTTAAAACTTAACACCAATAAAATTAATATAAAAGGTAAATCTACTGATGGCCTTGGTTTTATAGGGAAAAACGAAGGGATATCAGCATTAGCAATTTGTAGTATTTATAAAAAATAATGAATTTATTTGACACGTTAGATAATAAAAGAAAAAATATTAATTTATCTGAAAAAAAGAAAATTAAAATCTATGTTTGCGGAATTACTCCCTATTCTGAATCACATATTGGTCATGCAATGTCTGCAGTTATATTTGATACATTAAGAAAATATTTGTTAGCAAATAAGCAAAATGTTATATATGTTCAAAATTTTACAGATATAGACGATAAATTAATCCAAGCTGCAGAAGAGAATAACTCAGATATAAAAACCATATCTACAAAATTTATCAACAAACATTTGTCTGCTCTTAGCAAATTAAATGTTCTGAAACCAGATTATTCTCCAAAAGCTACTGAAGAAATTAAAGAAATGATAAATATGATTCAAACATTGATATCAAAAGGCATAGCTTATGAGATTGATGGAGATTGTTTCTTCAGAGTTGGAAAATTTGAAACATATGGGAAATTAAGTAAAAGAAACTTTGATGAAATGCTAGCAGGGGCTAGAATTGAAATTGATTCACGAAAAGAAAACCCTATGGATTTTGCATTATGGAAAACTAAAACAGGAAATGAACCAGGCTGGGAAAGCCCTTGGGGAGAAGGTAGGCCTGGGTGGCATATTGAATGCTCTGCTATGTCTATGAAATATTTGGGACAAAACATTGATATTCATGGTGGTGGGAGAGATCTAATATTTCCACACCATGAAAACGAAATTGCTCAATCAGAAGCTTTCACTAATAATCCGCCATTCTCTAATATATGGATGCATAATGGGCTTATAAATCTAAAATCAGAAAAAATGAGTAAATCATTAGGAAATATAATTACAATTGATCATTTATTAAATAAGTTTTCAGCCGCTGCAATAAGAATGTTTTTTATAAGTGGTAATTATAAAAATCCTTTAGAATACAATACCGATTTGATTGCTGCAAATGAGCGAGCAATTATGAGATTAAAAAACACTTCACAACTGAAATCATCTGAAAATGTTGATCATTTAAATACTTCTATATTTATTAAAAATTTTCATGATGCTATGCAAAGCGATCTTAATACATCAATGGCTCTAGGTACAATATTTGAATTATCGAAAGCTATCAATCAGGCAAATACGCAAAACATAAACATTAAAAAAGCACAAGAAGATTTAAACAATCTTTTAGATATATTAGGCATAAATATAAATGAAGATCAAATAAATGAAAAAAAAGCTAATTTTGATAAAGTAGATGAACAATGGATAAAATCTCAAATTGAATTAAGAAATCAATATAGGAAATCTAAAAATTTCTCTGAAGCTGATGCTATAAGAAAAGAATTGCTGTCTAAAGGAGTAAGTTTACTTGATTCCAAAGATGGAACAGAATGGACTATGCAATAACAAATTACGATAGTGCAGCATTAATTAACCCCAATGAAACAAAAATTACTGAAACTATTATAGTTAATTGAAATAAAATTTTTTCAAAACCTCTTCTTGTTCGGAAATTATCTCCACCACCCCCAAATATATTTACACTTTGTCCTCGTACCTGAATAAGTATAATAACAATCAAGAAAATCGATGTAATCAATTGTAATATTAAAAATATTTTATCCAAAACCTAACCTTTATAATTAATTGCTAGAATTAATCCATAGATTGTATATCTTTTTTATACTGTTAGACAACTTATTTGAGTCATGCCTTAAAGAATGTTCTACTGATTTAATATCAAATTGCAATACTTTAGCATTATCTAGATCATTTTGACTAATTTTAATTGGTTCTTCATCATGTGAAACTATAGGAATATTATAATTTTCATCAGCAATTATATAATCAAATATATCTTTATATGTATGTTCTTCAATTGCAACTATATGATCATATACACTATATCCATCTGTTTCACCTTTTTGCGTAGCTACATTACATATATAAATTTTTAATGCAGAAGATTCTTTCATTACATTTATTAAATCTTGAACTAACAAAGGTGGAATAACACTAGTGTACAAGCTTCCTGGACCAACAATAATAAGATCTGCTTTTTTTAAAGCCTTTATGGAACTAACCGATCCTTTTGCTGATGCAGGATTCAAATGCACAGAAGATATTTTACCTTCTTTTAATGGAATTAATGATTCTCCATTAACTAATGATCCATCAGTTAATTTTGCTTGCAAAACTATATCTTCCAATGAAGAAGGTAATACAGTACCTTTTGCACCTAATATTTTTGCGGATTGATAAAGCCCTTCTTCAAAATTACCTGCTATATCTGACATAGCAGCAATTAACAAATTACCTAAACTATGTCCTTTCAAACTTTTTCCTTGATCAAATCTATAATCAAATAATTCTTTAATAATATTTTCAGAATCACTTAAAGCAGCGACACAATTTCTAAAATCTCCCGGAGGTATGACTCCTAATTCTTTCCTTAATATACCGGAACTTCCTCCATCATCTGAAACAGTTACAATTGCAGTTAAAAAATCGGTGCAATTTTTTAGCCCTCTTAACAAAACAGAAGAACCAGTACCTCCACCTATAGTACAAATATTGACAGATTTCAGAATATTATTCATATGATATTTATTTTATATTAATAATTTTTAATAATGTTGATTCTGTCTGAATTGGGTCCGCTTTGCCCTTACTCATTTTCATAACCTGCCCTACTAAAAATCTAATTGCAGTTTCTTTTCCAGATTTGTAATCATCAACTGCACTTTGGTTTTCTTTTATTACTTTTTCACAAATATTATCTAATTCCTTAGAGTCAGAAATTTTAGTTAATCCCATTGATTCTAATAATTTTTCAGGAGAAAGTTTAGATTCACATAAAGAAGCTAATATATCTCTGCTTCCATTTCTGTTAACCACACCTTCATTAGTCATATTTATTAATCTAAGTAAATATATTGGATTAATATAATCATTAATTTTATTATAAGAGATCTCTTTTGAATCAATAACTTTAATCATTTCTTCTGTTATCCAATTAGACAAATCTTGGTTATGTATATTAAATTTTTCACTTATATTTATTTGACTGATGTTAATAAAAAAATTATATAAATCAAGATTGGAACAAAGTATGTTTATAGACTGATCATTTAAATCATAGTTTGTCTTAATATATTTAATTCTATCGTTTCTTAATTCAGGTAAAGATAATTTTATTTCATTTAACAATTCATCATTTATATATATATTGGGTAAATCTGGATCAGGNAAATATCTATAATCATGAGCTGATTCTTTTGATCTTTGCGAAAATGTAGTACCTTTAGATTCATTCCACCCTCTTGTTTCTTGAACAATTCTGTCTCCAGAAGTCAAAACATCTGTCTGTCTTTCAATTTCAAAATTAATAGCTCTAAAAACTGATCTGAAACTATTCATATTCTTTACTTCAACTTTTTCACCAAGTTTATCNGAATTCTTTACTTTTAAACTAACATTAGCATCACATCTAAAATGACCTTGCTCTAAATTACCTTTAGTTACACCAATTTCTGTAAATATAGAATGTAATTCTAATAAATAACTTCTAGCTTCCTGAGCGTTAGAAATAACTGGCTCTGTTACAACTTCCATCAATGGAGTCCCTGATCTATTAACATCTATTAATGAAGAAGGCTTATNTGAACTAGTAACATGAGTTAATTTAGCAGTATCTTCTTCTAGATGTATACGATTTAATAATATTTTCTTTACAGGTTTGGAAGGAATCTCAACTTCTCCTCCAATTACAATNGGATAATTAAGTTGAGAAATTTGATAACCCTTCATCAAATCAGGATAATGATAGTTTTTTCTATCAAATCTTGTTTTTTGATTTATTTTCCCACCTATAGCTAATCCGGATTTGATAACCATTTTCATAGCTGTTTCATTAATCAAAGGTAAAGTGCCCGGATATCCCATACATACATTACATACAAAAGTATTTGGTTCGCTTTCAAATGGTGCCACAGAGCAATTACAAAACATTTTACTCNATGTATCTAATTGNACATGAACTTCAAGTCCAATAACTGGNTCATACTTAATATTTAAATCTACCATATTATTTTTTAAAATATTGTAAAAGGATAATATCTTAAAACTACTTTTCCTAAAATATTATCATTGGTAATAGCTCCGAAATGCCTACTATCAGTACTGTTATGTTCATTATATCCCAGTACAAAACTTTCGTTAGTATTTAATACAAAAACTTTTTCATAAACGTTGTCATCCTGNAAATAATTATCAGNTTTTATACTTAAATTGTAAAATTTCAAACCTGATTTACCCAATCTATCACCNGGTAATCCAAACACATATTTAACATTANTCATACCCGANGATTTGTCATGAAATANAATAATATCATTTCTTTTATATTCTTTAATTTTCATCACTAAAACATGTTGTCCGTCAAATAATACAGGCTCCATACTTTTTTGATTTACTTTACAATTCAAAAAATTAAACACGATAATATATAATATAAATCATTAAATAGTTTTTAAACGGAGAATTTGAATGAAATTTCTTAAAAGTATCTTAAAACCTGTCGATATTTACGCTCACTGCGATATTCCTTGCGGTATATACGATCCAATAGCTGCAAAGATAGCTGCTCAGACTGTTCTGAAAATGGCTGTCAGATTGGAAGCTCTTGATCTTAGTGGCGGTGTATCAAAAGTTGAACAACCAAATGGAATAGCCAGATTAATACGTGTAAAGGAAGATCATGCAGAAATAGTCAGAAATGAACTTGATATACTTTGGCATGATTACTTCAAACCAGAACATTTAGAAAAATACCCTGATCTACATGAAGTATTCTGGAATGCTGCAAAANTAGCATCAACATGCAAGCAAACAGTGTCTTCTGAGTCTGCTACAGATCTAGTTAATAGCGTTGATAAAATAGCTACAATATTCTGGGAAACAAAAGGCGTCTCATATTCAGACCCAAATGCTGAAGTAAGGTTTGGAAGTTAATTAATCCTTAATCTACTATCTANAAAGCATATATGTTTCTAATATTGTGCTAATGAAATCATTCATTGGNGTATTGATTTGATATTTCTTCGCTNTATTAGAAACATATGTATTTAAAGCATCAACTTCTATTGGATTAGTTTTTTTCAAATCTTCATACATAGAAGAAATAGAATTTTCTCTGTTTGTATCAAGTTCATAAAAAACATTATTTATTTCNTCTTTTGAAATAACTGCATTATCTGCATTTGCCACATTATATGTTTCAGTAATTATTTCCATTAATATATCTCTACCCTTTTTATCAGAAAGAATATTAACTAATGGTTGTCTGTACAAACACATAATTCCACTTAAAGCACAAATATACATAAGTTTTCTCCATATAACAGATTTGATATCATTTGAGATTTCAATATTTAATTCTTTAGTATTAAATAAATCTTTAAAATCTTGCATAAGTGATTTGCCATTATCATACAAAGACCCTATTACAATTTTAGGATCTCCTCCAGTTTCAAATACTTTTCCATTGTCATCTAAAACAGAATCTATATAAGCAGCNCCAGTAAGGATTTTATCACCAAAAAAATTAGATAGTTTAACCGTAGATTGAAAACCATTTTGTAAAGTTAATATATAAGTTTTAGTATTTTGAAATATCTTTTTCAGTATATTGATAGAATCATCATTATGATAACTTTTCACACAATAAATAATTAAATCTGGAATAAAAGGAAGATCGCTTAATTTTATNANCTNATTNGTATCAAACAAATCAGGATAAATTGTTTCATGTTCTTTAAGATTCGTTGNTAAAGTTATCCCGGAATTTCTAACTAGTTCAAATTTACTGCCTCTTGAAAATAAAATACAATTGTTATTTTTTTCATAAATTAGAGTACTTAAAAATGTTCCTACAGCTCCAGTGCCATATATTAATATGTTCATAATAAAAAATATTTGATAATCTGTTTATATAATATAATTTTTTCAGTTATAAAAGGATTTTACATGATTAACAGAGAAAGATTAACCAATACATTCTGTGAATTGGTTTCAATTGACAGCCCTTCAGGAGAAGAAGAAGAAGTATCTAAATATATTGAGGCAAAATTAACAAAATTAGGTTTTATATTATTAAAAGATGATTATGGTAATTTGATAGCAAAAACAAAATCTAATAATAATAATCTAATATTATCAGCTCATATGGATACCGTAGAACCTGGGCGGGGAATTATACCTGTTGTTGAAAAAGATATTATAAAATCTAAAACTGACACTATTTTAGGAGGAGATTGTAAAGCTGGTTTAACTGGTATTTTAGAAGCTTTAGATTCCCTAAATGAAGAACATTATGAATTTAAAAATTTAGTTTTAATATTTACAAGAGAAGAAGAATTAGCGTTACAGGGAGCTAGAAATTTAGATTTCTCTAAATTTGAAGGTTCTAATGCAATAATATTTGATGGTGAAGGGCCTCCAAGTACAATAACAAGTTCAAGTCCTACATATATAAGCTTTGATATTGAAATAATAGGAAGAGCAGCTCATGCCGGAGCAGAGCCTGAAAAAGGGTTATCTGCAATTATACTTGCTAGTAAACTAATAAATAAATTACCTCAAGGAAGATTAGATAATGAAACTACATTTAATATAGGTAAAATAGAGGGGGGATCAGTAAGAAATGCGGTACCTGCAAATGTGTATGTTCAAGGAGAATTTCGAACTAGCAGCCTTGAAACATTAGATAACTTATCAGAAACTCTAAGTATAACTGTTCGTGAGATCAAGGATGAATTCCCAGATTCCAAAATAAATTTAAAAACTGAATTACTTTTTGAAAATTACAAACTCAAAGATAACGATCCATGTTTAAAAATAGTAACAAATGCTATAGAAAAATTAGGACTTAAGCCGAATCTTAAACCTTCTGGTGGAGGCACAGACGGGAATGTGTTTATTAAAAAAGATATAAAATCTGTAGTTGTTGGCATGGGTGTGACTGGTATGCATACAATAAATGAAACTGTTTCTATTCCTGACTTAGTAGATTCATCTAGTTTATGTCAAGAATTGATATTATCTAATTGTTAGAATAATAAATTTAATTCTAATTATCTGAATGATAATTAAGTTTTACCTATACTCTATTAATTAAAAAGCTTTAATTTAATTTTAACTTAATTCTACAGTTGCACCAGCTGCTTCTAAAGTTTCTTTAGCTTTAGCTGCATCATCAGAATTAGCGCCCTCAACAATTGGTTGAGGAGCAGATTCTACTAAATCTTTTGCTTCTTTTAATCCTAATGTTGTTAATTGTCTAACTGCTTTAATTACATTAATTTTATTAGCTCCAACTTCTTTTAATACTACATTCAATGTTGCATCTGAATTATCATCAGCTTTCCCTCCATCATCTGCCGCACTTGATGCAGCAACTGGAGCTGCAGCAACTGCAGTAACTCCAAATTCATCTTCTAAACTTTTCACTAGTTCCGAAAGTTCAAGTACAGATAAATTCTTTATTGATTCTAATATATCACCTTTTTTATCAGCCATTTAATATTCCTCCATAAAATTGTTTATTAATAGCTTATTTATTTTCTTTTTCTTCTGCCTTTGGTTCCTCTGCCTTTGGTTCCTCTGCCTTTGGTTCCTCTGC
>NZNN01000036.1 GCA_002694895.1 Chloroflexota bacterium | reverse complement strand
TTTAATATTGGCAAATCAAATTTCTTATGTGTGAAATAATTTATTGCCCATGCAGGATGAATAGCAAAACTCATCAAACTACTTAAAGATAACCTTAAAGGCATAGTAAATCCCGTCCTAAGATCTCTTTCTCTATTACCTGTAACAATTGTATCTACGGTTAAAGCCAAAACATCAAAATTAGCTTCATGACATTGTTCTAATATACTCTCAGTGAGTCCTCTGTCTTTATGATAATAAAGTTGAAACATCTTAGGAGTATTAATAGTGCTTCCAATTTCATCCAATCCAACTGTCCCCAAAGATGAAATCCCAAACATAGTACCAAATTTCTCCGCAGCTTTTGAAACTGCTCTTTCTCCTTCGTGATGGAATAAACGCTGAGCTGCTGTGGGAGAACAAAATAAAGGCATATCAATCTTCTGTCCCATCACTGTTGTAGAAAGATCTATATTCTCAACTCCAGCCAATACATTAGGAACTAAATCACATTGTTCATAAGCTTCAGTATTTCTTCTTAAAGTAATTTCATCATCAGCCCCTCCGTCAATATAATGGAAAATTGGTGCAGGTAATTTTGATTTGGCTAATTTTTTAAAATCTTCTGTATTGTGACAATTATTAATCTTATTAAATATATTTTTAAGAGATAATATTTCTAATACAGATAAAAGTAGTGATCTAAACATATTATTAATTTACATTTACAATAAGGAATGTACCATAAAACCTATTATCCAACATAATAAAAATGTTACAGATGATAAAAATTTCACAGAATTACTTCCAATATTATATTCTCCATAATTATCTGATGTTCTTACATACATCATTAATAAAAAAAGCATGATTGTAACGAGTAATATTGAAACAAAATTAACACCTAAAGCTATCCCAATAATAAAACCAATAAAACCTAAAGCAAATACAATTAATTTAGGATTGTTTTTTGAAATTCTTTCTTTCTTTCTTGTCATATTTATATTCCAATTATCTTATTATTATAAAAATATTCAATTATAATATTATTACAATAACAATTTATAAGTATATAAAAATAAACAATTATTAAATATGATTTACTTAGACAATTCNGCATCAACACAAATNAGAGAAGAAGTATTAAATGTTATTTCACATGAATTGAAATATTCATTTGCCAACCCTTCAAGTCCTTATAAACCTGCCAGGAAATCACGAATTTCAATAAATAAATCAAGAGAAATATTTGCAGAAATTTTGAATTGTTCTGAAAATGAAATTATTTTTACTAGTGGAGGAACTGAATCTGACAACACGGCAATAAAAGGCCCTGCACAATCACTCAAATATTTCGGAAATCATATAATTACCACAGCAGTTGAGCATCATGCAGTATTACATACATGCCTTGCACTTGAAAAACAAGGATTTGAAATAACATATTTACCAACCGATAAATATGGCATAGTATCAAAAGAATCTATTTTCAACGCTATTAAAGAANATACTATTCTGATTTCAGTCATCTATGGAAACAATGAATTAGGGTCATTAAATCCTATAAGAGAAATAGGCGAAACTTTAACTANACTAAAGAAAACTAAATCTAAAGTCCCATTATTTCATACTGATGCTATTCAAGCTGCTCCTTTTTTAAATTTAGATGTTCAGAAATTAGGTGTAGATCTTATGAGCATTTCAGCACATAAATTTAATGGGCCAAAAGGAGTTGGAGTTTTATATATGAAAAATGGAACTCCATTTGAATCACAAATGACAGGAGGCGGTCAAGAAAGACAAAAAAGGTCNGGTACTGAAAATATAGCATATATTTCAGGTGCCGCAACAGCAATGAAATTAGCTAATGAAGAAAAGCTAGAATTATCAAAAAAATTAAACCGATTGAGAAAACTAATTATAAATTACATTAATCAAAATTTTCCAGGTACAATTATAAATGGGCATACTGAAAATTGCTTACCAAACATAATTAACTTAACTTTTCAAAATATAAGAGCTGATGATTTGATATCAGCATTAGATTTAGAAAATATTTGCATATCAAATGGCAGTGCTTGTACTACAAATTCTCTAGAACCTTCACACGTACTACAAGGTATTGGAGTAAATGCTAATTTAGCTCTAAATACTGTAAGAATTAGTCTTGGTCGTTACAATACAGAAGAAGAAATAACTGAATTCTTAAAAATTCTTAAAATGATTTTAAAACGTAGTTCAAAATTAAACTACGAAACATCAGTTGAAATATAATAGCAAAGATATAAAATAATAAAATTCATAAAATAATGATGTTAAAACAACGCTTAAAAAACAATATTAAATATCCAATAATCTTCATAACGCTTATATTAATCTTATCAACGTTAGGTTGTGAAAGTGATGATTCAGATTTTTCAATCAGGAAAGGACGTACTATTGCTATTGGAGCTACTCCACCTATAGTGAGGGATAGAATAACATTTACTGATACAACCGGAAAAATAAGATTAGTCAAACCTATATCTGCAAATAATAAATTGGTAGTTGTAAAATTAAAAATAATAAACGATTCCGTAACCCATGTTCCTGTATTTATTGACACTGAAGCAGCAGAACTTGGAGACAGAGGAGGATCAAGAGGATGGAATATAGATCCATATACGAATTCAGTAATAGTTGCAACTGAAGAATCTGAATTAGACAAATATACACCTTTCTTAAATGGGCACATAGAATTAAANAAAGGATTTGAGGTACAAGGGTGGATGATTTTCGATATACCTAGAAGTATTAAACCACTTACAATTTGGTGGAGAGAATCAGACGATATTGTGATAGATCTACCTAAATAAATTAAATAATATCTAATTTAATGTTTTAGATTGATTTTTCTTATGATATTCTAATCTATATATATAATATGGAGTAAAAGTTTGGCAGCATTAGAAGTTACAGATGATAGTTTTTCAAACGAAGTTCTCAATTCTGAATTACCAGTTTTGGTAGACTTTTGGGCTGAATGGTGTGGCCCATGCAAAATGGTATCACCTATAGTTGAAGAATTATCAAATGAATATAATGGGAAAGTTAAAGTAACAAAACTAGATGTAGACAGTAATCCTCAGACTGCTACAAATTATGGAATTAGAGGAATTCCAACTTTATTAATGTTTAAAGATGGGTCTGCAGTAGATCAAATTGTCGGAGCAGTTCCTAANCAACATATTGCAGAACGTTTAGATAAAATTATATCTTAAAAATGAATATGGGAGTGAATGGGCTCTGGTGGGTCCCGCGGACTTCAACTCCGTCGGCTTTGATTCTTTTATTGGAACGTTGGGTTCGATTCCCTCTCACTCCCGAATTACTTTAAAATAATCTATTGTTATGAATCTATCAATTATTTCATGGATAATCTATGATATTGGAAATACATTATTCAATGCTGGTGTAACAGGGCTTTTTTTTCCTTTATGGATTATTACAAAATTAGATGGTACTGATGGGACTGTTGGATATACCTTATCTATTGCATTGTTAACAACACTAATCATTTCACCAGTAATAGGAGCAATATCAGATCAGGCTAAAGCCAGGAAAATCTTTCTTGGAATTTTTACCATATTATGCGGATTATTTACCACATTAATTGGAAATTCAACTGTTATTTTTAGTCTTGTAAGTTTTGGATTCGCAGTAACTACTCTTCACATTGGAGATATATTTTACAATTTAATGTTAAAGGATGTAAGCAATAGTAAAAATATAGGATTAATTGGAGGTTTAGGAGCGGGGATTGGGTATCTTGGTGCAATCATTGCTATATTAATTGGGTTATTTATTATAGAAGACCAAGGATACCCAATAGGTTTTGTTATTATGGGAATACTAATAATAGTATTTGGAATTCCAATACTTATTTATCTCAAAGAAAAACCATACAAAAATCAAAATAGATATATAGAAATATCAGAAAATTTATTACAACGTTCTTATGTTCAATTAAAACATACACTAAGAGATATAAAAGAATTCCCTGGATTAAGGAAATTCTTAATTGCTCGTTTCTGGTATTCATGGGCTATGTATACCGCTTCAACTTTTACGTCTTTGTATATATTAGAAACAATAGGATTATCAGAAAGACAAATTCAATATCTAATTTTTACAGGAATAATAACTGCAATTCCAAGTGCACTAATTTGGGGAAAATTGGTAGACAAATANAAACCTAAAATAATCTTAAGCATTGTATTAACACTATGGATATTCAATCTAATTATTTCTATATCCGCAGGTATCATTGAAATTGATGATAATATATGGTGGTTTGTAAGTGGATTTACCGGAATTCTTATTTCTGGTGTATGGAGTTGTGATAGACCATTTATGCACCAATTAATTTCAGATGAATTTATTGGTGAATATTTCGGACTCCATGGATTCAGTGGCAGACTAGGTAGTATTATAGGAACAGCAAGTTGGGGATTTATAGTTACTACTCTTAATCTTGGGCAACCTATTGCTTTAANTTCNTTAGGTTTATGTATATTATTATCATTAATAATTATTCTTTCAATTAAAACTAATAATATAAAAAATGAATAAAATAGCCGGGAAATACATTTTACTAGAAGCACTTAAAGCTCAGGGGGTTAAATATATTTTCGGAAATCCTGGTACAACTGAAACAGCTATCATGGATGCACTGGAAAAATANCCTGAANTTGAATATATTTTAACTGTACAAGAATCAGCTGCAATGGGAATGGCTGATGCATATGCCAGAGCAACCAAAAAACCTGCTTTTGTTAATCTGCATATAGAAACAGGGTTAGCAAATGGGCTAAGNCTTTTACACAATGCTCACTCCGGAGGTACTCCTTTAGTTTTAACTGCTGGCAATAAAGATTCNAGAGAAATTGCACCAGGAAAAACTGATTTAGTAGAAATGGTTTCACCTTTTACTAAATGGGCAGTTGAAGTAAATCATCCAGATGCAGTAGCGCAAACAATACAAAAAGCATTTAGAATAGCTTTAAGCCCTCCTACAGGGCCTACATTTGTTGCATTTACTACCAATGCTTTAGACGATACTACCAATGTTCATCCTACTAAAACTTATAATGATGAAATAATTATTAAACCTGATGAAAATTTAATAAAAGAAGCNGCAAAAATNTTAGNANACTCAAAAAANCCNGGNATATTAATTGGAGATAGATTAGTACAAANTAATCATCCTTACATACCTACTAANTTAGCNGAAATATTAGGNGCAAAAGTNTATTCTTCAAATTACTCNGAAATGATATTTCCTTCNGNTCATCCAAGCTATAAAGGAAATATTAAACTNGGNTTCAACTCCTCGGATGAATTTGATGAATTTGATACTATACTTGCAATTGGAGGATTACCAAGAGTAAGTTATATGTTTTCTAACCCAAGGATGAGAATATTTAATCCAAAATCAAAATTAATTCACATTGATAATGATCCTACTCAGGTTGCAACTACAGAAAAAACCGACGTTGCAATAATTTCAGACCCCAGTGAAGCATTGAAAATTTTAACAACTGAAGTTGAATCAAAATTAGATGGTAACACAATAGAATTAGTAAAAGAAAAAAATAAAATTCTAAAAGAAGAACAAANNATAAATGAAAGTAAAATTATATCTTCTTTAAATAAAAATTATTCTAATTCTCCAATGACTGCAGATAGAATGGTTCATGAAGTTTCAGAAATTTTACCTGAAAATGCAATAATTGTTAATGATGCTGTCACGTCGGGTAATGCAATATTTAATTTTATTAATTTTAANNAACCTAACTCTATTTTTGGAGGACGAGGCGGATCATTAGGATGGGGTATGGGAGGAGCATTAGGAATAAAACTTGCATTNCCAGACCAACCTGTAATAGCTTTTGTNGGTGATGGAACTGGTATGATGTCNGTNCAAGCACTNTGGACAGCTTCNGTAAACAANATACCNATAACTTANATNATGTGTAATAACGGANCATATAGNGTNCTNAAATTAAATATGGANATATATAAANAACAATTAGGTGATACAAAANCTAGTNAATATANNGGNATGNATTTTCANGAAAGTTTTAATTTCAGTGAAATTTCNAAAGGATTTAANATTAATTCTTATAAAATTGATGATCCNNCTCAAATTCAACCNATTTTNAAAAAATGTCTCAATTCNNATAAACCAAATCTTATAGATATTCAAATAGATGGNTCTGTTTAAGTTCTACTAAACCATTTACTTANTTCAACTTCATTTATCTGAATCAANACTGGTCTACCATGAGGGCANTTCCATGGTTCTTTNCAATTGGAAATATCTTCAATCAATTTAAGCATTTCCATATTTGACAACTTATCTCCAAATTCTATGGAAGAATGACAAGCTAAACTTTTCAATCGATCATCTATATTATTAGTATCAGATATATTATTTGTAAAATCTGAAATTATTTTAATAACTTTGGATTCAATATTCTTATTTATCAAATAAGTAGGNATTTTATTAATTTTCCATTCATTAATTACTCCAAAAGATTCAATATCAAATCCTAATTCATTCATAATTTTGACATTTTTTTCCAACCATTCATTCTCTTTAATTTCCAAATTCAGAATTATTGGATTTAANAATTCCTGCTTATTTATTATATTTGCAGAATTAAATTGCAATTTCTCATAATTTACTCTTTCGTGTGCTGCGTGTTGATCAATAATACAGATATTTTTTTGATATTCTCCCAATATATATGAATCATTCAATTGTCCTAATAATTTAAATTCAAAAATTAAATTTTTAGGATCATTTTCTGACAAAATAAATTCTTGTATATTGGGATTATTCTTATTTGCAAATTCTTTAACATTATACTTTTGTTCAAATTGAGTGAGAGGATTATGTAATGATTGTTTTTCGGACACATTAAAATCAAATTTCAAACCATTAGAAAAAATATCATCTTTATTAGTATTATAATTAATTAAATTTGATCGAATTGTTTTTTCAACATGGCTAAATATTTCTCTTTCATCTCTAATTTTAATTTCATTTTTAGACGGATGTACATTAATATCCAAAAAAATAGGATCTAATTTTAAATTTAAAACACATACCGGATAATCCCCTTTGACTAATAAACTATCATAGGCTCTTTCTATTGCATAATTAAAAATTCTGTTTTTTACTACTCTTTTATTAACAAAACAATTGATATTTACATTACTAGATTTTTTAATATTAACATTGCTGATGTATCCATTGATGTCTAAATGTTTTGAATTATATTCTATTGGGATCATAGAAGTTGCTAATTCGTTATTATATATTTGAGAAANTAATTCAACTAAAGATCCAGACCCAGATGTTTCAATATATTNCCGGCCATCAGAAATAACTTTAAATTTAATCTCAGGATAACATAAAGCATATTTTTTAATTAAATCATAATTTTTTTGAATCTCCGATCTTGTAGTTTTAAGAAAATTCCTTCTTGCAGGCATATTCCCAAATAAATTTGTTACAACAACTGTTGTGCCTTTGGTTCTTACATCAGGTTTCACATTCAAAACAGAACCATATTCTAAATTAATTTTTCCAGCATGGCCTTCTGATGAAACATTTGATATTAATTCAATATTTGAAACAGTAGCAATACTTGGCAATGCTTCACCCCTAAATCCCATAGATTGAATTGTTGATATATTATTAACAGAATTTAATTTACTGGTAGCATGCCTTGAAAATGCTATTTTTAAATCTTCATAAATAATGCCCATCCCATTATCAGAGATTCTAATATAATCTTTTCCCCCATTATGAAATTCAATTTCAATATTTGTTGCAAGTGCATCTATACAATTATCCATTAATTCTTTAATTACAGAAGAAGGGTTTTCAATAATTTCTCCTGCCGCAATTTTAGCTATTATATTGTCCTCTAATTTTTTTATTCTCATAATAGTTCTTTATTTATTCTTTTAATCAAACCAGGTCCTTCATAAATTAAAGAAGTCCATAACTGAACTCCACTAGCTCCTTCTTTTAATAATTCTCTAACCTCATCTGATGTACTAATTCCACCGGATGCAACAATATCTAAATTATTTTTAAAAAATTGATTTGCAAAAGAAATTAAATGCTTAGTATTTTGATATAAAGGTTTACCACTTAATCCTCCTTGCCCTACTTTCAAGATACTATCTTCTACAGGAAATGTGTTAGAAAGTACTAATCCATCAACATTATTATCAGATAAAATTTGAAAATATTTTTCATATATAACTTTACTTTTTTGGTCTAAATTTGAAATTCCAAATCTCGGTAGTTTAATCATATATGGCTTACTCTTTATCTCATTTAAACTTTTAATTAAATTCTCAAAATTATTGTAATCATGAAAATATTTCAATTTTTCAGTATTAGGAGAACTTATATTTATTTCAAAGCCAAAACAATAATCACTTAAAAGTTTATATAATTCAGTAATATCAGAAATTGAATCCCCAGAAATACTCATAATTAAAGGCGTTTTTAAATCATATTTACTTAAATTTTCTATTATTTTTTCCACTCCCAAATTGGGGAATCCTAAAGAATTAACCATAGAATTATTATGCACATATCTCGTAATACGAGGTTTTAAATTTCCAGGTCTAGGATTAATTGTTACAGTTCCGCCAACAATATATCCAAATCCCAGTTTATCCAAAGCTTTTAAAATAGCACAATTTTTATCAAAACCAGCAGCTAAAGCCAGAGGAGAATTTAATTCTTTCCTCATTATGTAAGTTTTACTAATATGTTTATTGCTAGTAGAATATAAAGAGGTTAAATATGGTGCAAATTTATTTGATAATATAACTTGCATACAATCATGAATAAATTCAGGATCAAATTTAAACAAAATATTATTTGATATAAATCTATACAAAGTCATTTACAAATTAATATACATGATTAGAATATTTATCATATTATATTAATTCAATATCTAATATAAGGTAAAACTAATTGGATTTAATTTTTCAAAAAGGATCAAAAGAAAGCCCTAAAGGGCACGCTCTGCTTTATTTCACTAATAAGGATAATTCAAGTGAAATATGGGGCACTTACATCATTACACTTCCTATAGAAGTAGATATAAAAAAATATATGCCCCCATTTTTAGTTAATGATAATAATGCAATAAATTCATCAGATTTCAATTCATTCGCATTTCCTCCATCACCAGAATTAATAGGTACAATAGAAAATATGCAAGATTTAGCAGAATTAAGAGATGAAGATTTAATTGACGGCGGAAACATTGATATCAATGATAGCGCTAATAACATGATGAAAATTAATGAAATATTATCTCAATATTTAAATTTATATTTAAATAACAATTCAAAACAAATTGAAGAAAGAGATGAAAAAGATTCAGAAGATACAAATGTAAATTCTTTAATGTATGAATTTATGAATGTAAATGACAGAATGACAGAATTATCAAAATTATTATCAAAATTATTGTTTGCAATTGGAAACTCTCAAGATTCATTAATTGCAGAATGTGAAAAAGACATCGAATCTCTTTCCTCTTTTTATCCACAAAACCATAAAATAAATAAAATAGTTGAATACACGAAAATAAAAAATAAGTCTGAAATTGCAGAACTTTATTTTAAAAGATGCCTATATCTTGCAAAAGAAAATTATGAAAAAGTTGAAGAATACGAAAAACTTATTGAACAACAGGAAAATTAAGAAAAAGTTTTATTCAAAAAATCAATTATTCCAAAATTACCATCAATATCCAAAACTTGATCTGCTACATTTTTTAATTCTTCAACAGCATTAAAAACTGCAACTCCATATCCAACGTTTTGCAACATTTTTATGTCATTATAACTATCACCAAAAGCTAAAGTTTTTTCTTTATTTATATCAAGCTTTTCACATATCCAATCAATAGAAAAACTTTTATCTGCAAATTTATTGAGAACTTCACAAAAATGTGGGAGAGATCTAGTAATATATAAATCATTAGATAATTGTGATTTCAAAGCAACTTCAAGATTAATTATAATTTCAGGCTCTCCTATCATAACCATTCTTAAGGGATCTCTTTGTTGAGCCTTAATGTAATTCTTATCAGAAATTAGATCCACATTATTTCTAAATGCATAATCTTGAATCCAGCCATCATCAGTATCGCAATATATTTGATTTGAATATTGAATCATTGCTTTAACAGGGAAAAATTTAACTACATCTAAAACTTCCAAAATATATTTTTTATCCATTTCTACAGAATTCAAAATAGAATAATCAGAATGATTTAATATTTCTGCACCTTGATAAGAAACCATAGGAACATTGGGTTTTAATCCGGCATAAATTTTTGCTGAATTTGTCATTCTTCCAGTTGCATAAGTTACTGCACATCCTAATGATTTGATATGCTCTGTTATATCAATAATGTTTTTCGCGACCGGATTATTTTGATCTTTTATAGTACCGTCAATGTCAAAAACAATTAGATCAAATGGTAATGAGTTTTGCTTTACTATAATTTTAATCCTCTGGGACCAGTGTATAACACTCTTGGTCTAAACAATCTATTATTATTATGTTGTTCAATAACATGTGCGACTAGCCCTGCTGTTCGAGACGCGAAAAATATTGGAGTATATAAGGGAATTGGAATCTCCAACAAATAAAACAACAATGCTATTGGATAATCAGTATTAGGATATAATCCTTTTTCTCTTGCCATCACTTCTTCAACAATTTTGTATATTTTATGAAGTTCTTCTCCGTCAGTAATGTTAGGAGCTAATTCAGCAATATAATCTTTTAAAAAGAAAGCTCTAGGATCATATTTTTTCATATATACTCTGTGTCCAAAGCCCATAATTCTTTCTTTATTATTTAATCTGTTCATCACATAATCATCAGCAATTTTATGCCCACCTTTTGATTTAATATCGAGGAGCATATGCATTGCCGCTTCGTTAGCACCGCCATGAAGTGGACCTTTTAAAGAAGCAATAGCACCAACAAACGCACCATATATATCAGATAATGTCGATCCTATAATTCGAGCTGCAAATGTAGAATTGGGCATTTCATGTTCTATATAACAAGTTAGTATTTTATCAAATATTTCCACTTCTTTATCTGAAGGAGTTTTACCAGTAATCATAGTTATGAAATTTTCTGAAAAAGATTTACTACTATCTGGCCTGACAGGTTTTAAACCGTTTAATATACGATGGGAATTTGCAGTCAAAATTGCCACATCAGCTATTAATCTAATTCCTTTGGTAAAGTTAGATTTTTCACTTGTGTCCATCAAATCTGATTCACTATGGTACCCAGCAAGAAAAGATATCCCTGTTCTAATAGCATCCATAAGCATAGAAGAGTCAGGGCATAATTCTAAAACTTTGTATGCATCTTCAGGAAATGCTGAATCATCTAATAATACTTTTTCAAACTCTTGTATTTCTTTATTATTTGGTAATTTTCCATTTATAACTAAATAAGCAACTTCTGGGAATGTTTTTTTATCCGCAAGTTCAATAAGATCATAACCTCTAATTACTATCTCTTCCTGATCCACATCCAAATAGCTTACATTTGTATCTGTAGCTATAATTCCTTCTAATCCCGGTTTGAAATCTTCCATTTTTCACTCTCTTGAAACTTATTTATCTATAAGATCATCTCCGCCTAGAGATTTGTCCATTTTAACATAACTATCATAATTGATAAGATTATATAAATCTTTCCTCGTTAACATATCTTCAACAAATTTAACCTGACTTCCAGTTTCCATAATTTCATCAAACAAAGCACTTATAGCATTTAATGCCGTTCTTAGACCACTAACAGGATAAATGATAATTTTATATCCCATATCTGCAAATTTTTCAGCTGGGTAATAAGGTGTTTTACCAAATTCTGTCATATTTGCTAACATATCTCCATTCACACTTTCTGCAAAAAATTTAAATTCTTCTTCCGTTTCCAAAGCTTCAGGAAATATAATATCTGCACCAGCATCTTTATATAATTTAGCACGTTCAATAGCTGAATCAATTCCCTCGACTGCTTTTGCATCTGTTCTAGCTATAACTAACATATCTTTTGAAACAGATTTGGCAGCATAAATTTTTTTTGCAAATTCATTAGAGTCAATAATTTCCTTACCTTCCAAATGCCCGCATCTTTTAGGAAATAATTGATCCTCAATTTGTATAGCAGCCACTCCGATACTTTCCAAATCAGATACAGTTCTAGTAACATTTATAACTTCTCCAAATCCAGTATCAACATCGACTATTAAGGGTAAATTTGACATTTTAGTAATTTCAATTACAGCATCAAATAATTCTTGAAATGTAAATATCCCTATATCAGGAATTCCTTTCATAGCTGAAAAAGCTGCACCCGAAAAATACAGCGATTTAAAACCTTTCTTTTCTGCCATCATTGCGATTAAAGGAGAAAAAACACCAGGAGTTAAAACATATTGATTATTATCTATAAGGCTTTTTAAACGTTTTCCTGAATTATCAAATTGATTGTTCATATTTTAAGATCACTAAAAATTGAATTTAAGTCATTGCAATTATCTATATCAAAGATATTATCTGATATTGCTTCTATTTTTTCAGCTGAATATACATTTTTAACATTTTCAGAAAATTTTGCTTTTATTTCTGATCTAGACATTTGATTATTAGCATGCCCCCTTGGATATTTTACTTCTGATACATATTCATTACCATTGTTTAAAGTTACAGTAATTCTATTTGGAATTCCATCTGGATATCCTTTACTAAGATCATCATTTTCATTAAGTGAAGTTAATCCCAGTACTTTTTTAATAAGCTTATCCTGAATTTTCTCCTGATCAAAAGATTTTTGTGTAATATTATTATCTACAAGTGCAGCTGCAACAGTATAGGGTAAAGAATGATCAGCAGTTTCCCTAGTTTTAGGATCCCACTTTTCTGGATCTTTAGCTATTATTTCATATGCAACTTTAAACGTCTCAATTTCAACATTTTTTATAAGATTAGGATCTTGAAAATTTTCTCTTAATTCAATACAGGCATCAATAGCGCTTTGTGCATGATATTCTACTGGCCATTTTTTTATGTATGTATCTAAAATTCTATTTGTGTTATCTGATTTCATATTTAATAAAATATCAGGATTAATTAATTTTCCTCCTAATAATTGATTAACATATCCCATTTCACCATTAAAAAAATCATATGGCCCTGTGAAACCGGATTTAACTACATTTGCTGCAAATATTGCATTTCTAACTGCATTTGCTGCTGCTGCTCCTTTCCACATTGACAACTCACCTACCCTCGTCTGTCTCATTGAAGCATGCGGAACAGAATAAATAGCCAGGGTTGAACGTGTCTCTTCATCAGAAAAATTAAATAATTTACTAGCTCCTGCTGAAGCTCCTAATCCAGTGTAACTAACATGATCCCATCCAAAACTCCGTAAACTTGCAACATCACATAAATTAACAGCCAGTTCGTAGCCTGTAGCTATCGCTAATACCAATTCTTTCCCAGATATATTATTTTCTTGAGCTAAAGCAACCAATCCAGGTATCATGTCACTTGGGTGCAATGGCTCCAAAGATAAATAAGTGTCATTATAATCCAAATATCTCACTGAAGTGCCATTCGCAAACGCAGCTGTTTCAGAATCTGTCATAATATCAGTGCCCCAAATAGTGCTTCCATTTGATTTTTGTTTAGTAAGTGCATATTTCCTTACAGCAATTGGAGCATCGTCATCAAATGCAGCTATAGCTACCCCAATACTATCTAAAATTCTATCTTGGACAGAATCTATAACTTCTCTAGATAATTTTTCAAATTTTGTGGATTGAATATAATTTACAATTGCACTTTCAAAATTTTCCATTAGTATAGCCTTCCAGATAGTTTATATATATAGTTAATATTAATATCATATTCGCATACTCGAACGCTTTCAATATACAAATAAAATAAACTAAGAATAATTAAGGAATAAATAATGGAAATATCAAATAAAATTAAAGAAAAATTGAATTCCAATAAACCTGCATTAGTTGTCAGCGGATATTTCGATTCTCCAAATATAGTCGAATATATAAGTTCATTGAATGTTGATGGGATATGGCTCGAAGGTGAGCATGGCCCAATAGATTTCAGTAATGTCCCAAATTTATCTAGAGCATGTGATTTATATGGTGTTTCATCAATATTTAGAATCACATCACATGAGTACGGATTAATTTACAGATATTTGGATTTAGGAGCGCAAGGCTTGGTTATCCCTCATGTTAGCAATAAAGAACAAGCTTTACATATTGTGAAATCAGCAAAGTATTTTCCTATAGGGGAAAGAGGTATGTTTACTTCCAGAAGAGGATTAAATATACCTAAAGAAGAATATATGGATTTTGCAAATAATAATTCAATAATAATAATAATAATAGAAGATGTCGAAGGATTAAATAATTTAGATGAAATTTTAACAGTCGATAATATAGATGTATTTTTTATAGCTCCAAATGATTTGGCTCAATCAATGGGAATTCCAAATAAAAATCCTAATGATGAACTTGATATAACAATATCAGATTCAATTAAAAAAATTAAAAAAGCAGGCAAAAAAGCCGGTACTTTAAGTAATCCTGAAAAAATGGATCATCATTTAAAACTAGGAGTCGATCTTTTGCTTATTGATACTTCTCAATTTATCAAAAGCGGAATTTCATCATTATTAGATAAAATTAATTAATAAATTGAATTTAAATAATATAATTGAATTAATAAATATTAGTAAAGGTAAATATAATCTAGAATTTTACCTGATAGGTGGTGCTGTAAGAGATTTATTGACCGGAAATGACCCCACTGATTTAGACTTTAATTTTATTGGACAAAAACAGTCTGTAGAAAAATTCATTAAAGAAATCTTTGAACCAAAAGAAATTCACACTTCTCAATTTAATACATATAAATTCAAATACAACACATTTGATATAGATTTTGCTATGTGCAGAAAAGAAAAATATAACAATCCAGCTGCATTACCTGAAATTAATGAAGGAAACTTACTCGAAGATCAGCAAAGAAGAGATTTCAGTATTAATTCAATTGCCATTAAAACTGATGATTTTACAAAAAATAAATTTATTGACCCGTTTAATGGAATGCTTGATATAAAAGCAAAACAAATAAAAAACATCCATTCAAACTCATTTTCAGATGACCCAACAAGAATATTTAGAGCAATTAGGTATTCCAAGAGATTAAATTTTCAAATTGATAGCTCAACTCTTAATGAAATTCAAATTTTCAAAGATAACATCGCAAATTTGTCAGGTATAAGAATAAGAAATGAAATATTTAAAATTTTAGAAGAAAATCAGCCAATCGATACTTTAATTGAATGTGAAAAATTCAAATTATTTAAACATTTGAACATCGATTTAATATTACCTCCATATCTTCCGTCCTGGGAGAAAATGGAAATTAATGATAGAAATTTATTATTTACTCAAAATGAATCATTAACAGATAAAATTTTATTGTTTTTATCAACTTTCTTATGTGAATCATCCAATGAATCTATTCTTAAGATATCAAAGGATTTTGGTTTCGAAAAATCAATAGTTAATAATTGGATAAATATAGTTAAAATGAAAAATGATTTAGATAAATTTAATTTTAGAAAAGATCAAAACAGTAAACTTCATTCAATATTAAATAAAAGTACTAAAAGTATTTGTTTAGGGCTCACTCAATGGTATGGCAAGTCTAAAAGTATAAGGATAATTAATTATTGGAATAAAATTAGGCTTATAAAACCCAAATTAAACACTGATGATCTCTTTTCCATTGGTATATCGGAAGGACCTATATTAGGAAAAATCAAAAAAGAACTTGAAATATTTGCTATCGACTATCCAGACTCAAGTGAAGAAGAACAAAGAGAATTTGTAACAAAGCTTAATAATTAGTAAAAAAATAATTACAAACCTGGATTAATCATTTTAAATGGATCTAATATTTCCTTTATTTTAGATGGACTTAAATCAGTTTTTTCTATAGCTATTTCTTCTACAGTTTTCCCTGTTCTTTCTGCCTCTTGAGCAATTTTAGCTGAAAGATCGTATCCGATTTCTGGTACCAGCGCAGTTACCATGGATAAACCTCTATGAACAGAATTTGGCCCCTGTTCAGTGGCTTCTAAATCAGTAATACATTTTTCCGAAAAATTGACAGCTGATTTTGCCATGATTTCAACACTCTCCAATATATTATGAGCAACTACAGGAAGCATAACATTTAATTCAAAATTCCCTGTTTGAGCAGAAAGTTCTACTGTGGAACAATTACCATAAATTTGAGCACATACTTGTAAAAATGACTCAGCAATTACTGGGTTTACTTTTCCAGGCATAATAGAGCTTCCAGGAGCGACTGCAGGTAAGTTAATCTCACCCAACCCTCCTCTTGGGCCTGATCCCATCCATCTAATATCATTACAAATTTTCATTATAGATAAAGATAAAGATTTTATTACACCCGCTGTACCTGAAATACCATCTATCGTACTCTGAGCTTGAAAATGATTATCAGTTTCTATTATTTCTAAATTTGTTGAATCACAAATATCTTTACATACTAATCTTGCAAAATCTTTATGTGTATTAATTCCAGTCCCTACAGCAGTTCCACCCAATGCTACTTTAGATAACCATTTTAAAGAATCAGTTAATTTTTCAATCCCATTTTGCACTTGACCATAATAACCTAAAAATTCTTGTCCCAAGGTAATTGGGGTAGCATCTTGTAAATGAGTTCGACCTGTTTTTATAGTTTTATCGAATTCAATTGATTTCTTTTTTAATGCTTTTGCTAATATTTCTAATGAAGGAATTAAATCAAAAGTTATAGACTTAATNAAAGCAATATGAATTGCAGTAGGAATAACATCATTACTTGATTGTCCTAAATTAACATGATCATTAGGATGAACAGAATTTTTATCTCCTTTCTTTCCTCCAGTTTTTTCAATTGCAATATTAGAAATAACTTCATTCATATTCATATTGGTAGATGTACCNGATCCNGTNTGAAATATATCTATGACAAATTCAGATAAATAATTACCATTAACAATCTCTTCAGCAACAGAAATAATTACTTCTGCTATATCTTTATCTAACAACCCAAGTTCAGTATTCACTTTGGCACTTGATTTTTTAATTAAAGCTAAAGATTGAATAAATTGATTAGAAAACNTCAAATTACTAATTTGAAAATTTTCTACTGCTCTTTGAGTTTGAGCACCGTAATAAGCATTTTGGGGAACTTTCATTTCGCCTAAAGAATCTTTTTCTAACCTATATTTCATAAGTACTCCTTTTTTAATATACCATTGAAATTATCNCGATTAAAATAAAATGAGTCAATATTTCATTTGATAAGAATTATGTACTAGATAAATATTATTTAAAACCATAAAATAAAAAAATTGAATCTAAAAAGAGGTGNACAATGAGCAAAATGACTGGTGGTGAAGCATTAGCGAAATCTTTAATTTTAAATAAAGTTGAGGTTATATTTGGATTACCTGGAGTACAACTTTATCATGCCCTTGATGGCCTNGCAAAAGAAAANCAAATAAAATTNATTACTACCCGTCACGAACAGGCAACCACTTACATGGCTGATGGNTACAGTAGATCATCTGGTAAAATTGGNGTTGCNATGGTNGTTCCCGGACCTGGTCTTCAAAATGCNAGNGCTGGNATAGGAACTGCATATTCTGCATCTTCACCAATATTAGTGATCTCTGGCCAAATAGAAAAAGATTCCATAGGACTTGATGAAGGGAAATTACATGAAGTGAATGATCAAATGGAGAGTATTGCACCAGTAACAAAATGGAGGAAAAGAATTTTAAATGCCTCAGATATCCCTAATGCTGTAAATGAAGCCTTTGTTCAATTAAAAAGCGGAAGACCAAGGCCAGTAGAAATAGAAATACCGCCTGAAACTTTAGCTGAGCAAACATCTGCAGAGCTTGTAGAACCTGAAATCATTTTTCCCAAAGGAATAAACGAAAGAGATTTAAAGATGCTAACAACAGAGCTTTTAAAAAGTAAAAATCCACTTCTATGGGTAGGAGGAGGAGTAATATCCTCTNATGCTAATAAAGAATTAATTGAATTGGCAGAATTTCTTCAATGCCCAGTTATTCTTTCAAACCAAGGAAAAGGGGCATTCCCTGAAAATCATGAATTATGCCTCGGNTCGTTACACAGAAATGAACCTTATATAGAAAAATTAAAAGAACATGATTTAAGCATTGCAATTGGAACAAGAATGGGGGTCGCTGCTACGTCCCATATAAACCANAAAGTACTACATATAGATATTGATGAAAAAGAAGTCGGAATAAATCATGCTAATTCTATTCCGTTAATTGGAGATGCTAAAACTTCCTTACAAATGTTAATCAAAAACCTTAAAACACAGTCACANCCAAGAAAGTTAAACCCAAATCTAAAGGAATTATTACAATTTAGAAAAAATGCATTAACCAAATTAGAACCTCAAGCTTCTTTTACAGAAGCTATTAGAGAGGCTATGCCTGAAAAAAGTGTATTTGTATCAGGAATGACCCAAATTGGATACTACAGCAGAACAGGATACCCAGTAAATGAATCCAGGACTTATATCACTTCATCTTACTATGGAAATCTTGGTTATGCTTATCCTACTGCACTAGGGGCCAAAGTAGGCAGACCTGATTTACCAGTATTAGCCGTCTCTGGAGATGGNGGATTTTTATTTAATTCACAAGAAATGGCAACTGCCAAGCAATTCAACATAAATGCCACTGTAGTTGTTTTTAATGACAATGCTTATGGAAACGTCATGAGAGATCAAAANTTAAATTTTGATGGAAGAGAATATGCCTCAAAATTAGAAAATCCTGATTTTCAAAAGCTTGCAGATGCTTATGGGTTAAATTTTTATAAAGCAAACTCCGCGGACCAATTAAATGAAAGTATTAAAAAATCTTTCAAAATTAATCAACCATCATTTATAGAAGTGCCAGTTGGCCCTATGCCTAGGCCCTGGTAAAAACGGAGANAAATTGAACAACAATGCTCATAATAATATGTTAGCAAATGCNACTAAAGCCGGTATAAATTTTTCTAACAACAACCCTCCAAAAGAAGNATGGTTTGAATCAGATGNTTTGAAATTGCACTACTTAGATTGGGGGAATGAAAATNATCCAGTATGTATTCTATTGCATGGATTTGCCCAAACTGCTCATTCATGGGATTTCATATCGTTGTCTTTATCTCACAAATACAGAGTTATAGTTCTTGATCAAAGAGGGCANGGAGATAGTGATTGGGATAAAGATAAAAGATACTCAACTGAATATTTTGTAAAAGACATTAATAATTTAGTAAAAATAAATAACCTAAATAATTTTAATTTAATTGGGTTATCCATGGGCGGGAGAAATAGTTATTATTATGCATCAGAGAATCAAAGCATGATAAACAAATTNATTATTGTTGACACAGGTCCTGAAACTATCAAAAAAGGTTCCTCAAATATAAAAAANTTTGTACAAATGAATGATGAATTAGATTCTATTGAAGAATTCGTTGAAAGAATTAAAAAATATAATCCGCACAGAACTGAGGAACACATAAAAGGAAATATTTTAAATAATATTAAACAATTAGAAAATGGTAAATGGACTTGGAAATATGATTCATTCTTAAGATCTGGATTTAATAACAGAAATGCTCATCAAAAAAATGAAGATCAATGGAAAATTTTAGAAAAAATCAAAACACCTACNCTTATTGTGAANGGTGGAAAAAGCGATATACTTGCTCAATCAACTCTTNANAAAATGTCAGATGTAATGNCAAATGCNCAATCANTCACTGTTGAAGAAGCTGGACATCTTGTACCTGGTGATAACCCTATAGAATTTACAAAAATACTACTAAAATTTCTATCAGAATAAATGATGGGATCCCAACTTAGAAAATCAAAAAAAATTTTCTATGGATGGTGGATAGTAATAGCAGGAACTATAGTTAATGCTGTAGCAACTGGAACTTACTGGCATGGATTTGGAGCTTTTTTCGACCCAATAGTAGATGAATTCAAATGGAGCCGTGCATTAACTTCAATTGCACCTGCATTACAAAGATCAGAAGGGGCTGCTTTTGGCCCGTTTGTTGGTGTAGCTATTAATAAATTTGGACCAAGAAATGTAATGTTATTTGGCATAATATTATGTGGAATTGGATTCATTACTTTAAGTCATACAAATTCATTATTATGGTTTTTCATATCTACGAGTATATTAACTCTTGGGTTAACTTTTGGTACTTTCTTAGTAGTAAGTACCTCAGTTGCTAATTGGTTTGTCCAAAAAAGAGCTTTAGCATTATCTGCAGCATCAACAGGTTCAGGTTTTGGTGGTTTTTTAGTCCCTGCACTAATATGGCTTATTTCAATTCAAGGATGGAGAAATTCATTAGAAATAATAGGAATAGGGTTCTTAATTATAGGTATTCCTTGCGCTTTAGTTATGAGAAGTAAACCAGAAGATTATGGCATGTTCCCAGATAACATAGATCCTAAATCTAGTAAAAATCCTAATCTTATTAAAGAAAAAAACTATGGTACAAAAGAAGCTTTAAAATCTCAAACTTTTTGGATATTTGCAACAGTACTTGGGATATCACAATTAATGATGTCAGCAAATGTTCATTTAATTCCAGCATTAACTAGTTTTGGTTTTACAAGACAAATATCAGGGTACATTATAGGAATTGGAGTAAATATAACAAACTTCAGTGGGAGAATCTTATCCGGATTATTTGGAGATCGATTGAATAAAAAACACATCTTAACATTCGCATTTTTTTGCCAATGTATAGGATTAGTAATTTTTTCATATAGTACAAATATGTTCCAATTAGTATTTTTTATGTTTTTTTGGGGTTTAGGTTTTGGCTTGTCAGTACCAACCAGGCTGGCAATTACAGGAGATTATTTTGGTAGAACCAATTATGGAACTATTTTGTCACTAATTATGACTGTAGGTTCGATCTTTGGAGTAATATCTCCAGTTGCTGTAGGTTGGGGATATGATGTGCTAGGAAATTACAGACAACCATTCTTAATATTGGCTCTCATCTCAAGTATAAGTATACCAGGAATGTATTTTATACAACCTATTGATAATAAATCTAAATAATAACTTTGTTTTGAAAACAAATTAAAGGATGTCCGGGTTTTAATTCCACATCAACTTTTGTACCAATATTATAATCATTTACATGAGATGAAAGACTTTTAACTAATTTACCAGAATCCAATTTTATATTATATATATAATACATACCTCTATATTCTCTAGATACAACGAATCCATTACCATTTTTTGTTTTATTAATGCGTACATCATCAGGACGAATCATTATATTAACTGATTCTCCATTTTTAGCTTTAGTTTTAATTTCTACTTTACCAATTTCAGTTTCCGCATGATTATTTGAAACTTTTGCTTCAATAAAATCTGCCAAACCTATAAATTCTGCAACAAATTCATTTTTTGGGTTTTGGAATACGTCTGTATTTCTATCAATTTGCTGTATTTTACCTTCATTCAATACTAAAATCCTATCTCCCATATATAATGCTTCTTGTTGATCATGTGTTACAAACAAACATGTTATATTTAAATATTTTAAAATCCTCCTGACTTCCATTCTTAACTGCATTCTAAATCCCGGATCAAGGTTTGAAAAAGGTTCATCCATTAATAAGATCTTTGGTTTGGGAGCCAAGGATCTTGCCAAAGCTACCCTTTGTTGTTCCCCTCCTGAAAGTTCATCAGGATATCTGTCACGTAAATGATAAATCCCACACATAAGCATTAAATCTGTCAAAGATGAAACCTGAGACAAAGTCTTAGAGTTCTTATCTTTTTTTATACCGTAAGATATATTTTCTGTAACTGTCATATGAGGAAATAAAGCAAAATCTTGAAAAACTAT
>NZNN01000035.1 GCA_002694895.1 Chloroflexota bacterium | reverse complement strand
TTATAATTAATCAGTTTGAAGCTTTAATAAATGATATTTACCCAGATTCAATTAAAATAGGAATGTTGGGGAACTCTGAAGTAGTAGTTTTAATTAGTAAATTGCTATCACAAATTAATAATGTTCCGATAGTATTGGATCCGGTTATGATTGCAAAAAGCGGTGATCAGCTAATTTCTGATGATGCAATAAGTAAATTAAAGAATAATTTGATCCCTCTATGCAGAATTCTTACTCCTAATATACCTGAAGCAGAAGTTTTGTCAGGAATTAAAATTACCAATAGAGATGATATGATAGCAGCTAGTACAAATATTTTAAAATTAGGTCCTAAATATTTACTTTTAAAAGGAGGACATTTGTCTGGTGATCCTATAGATATACTTTTTGAAGAAGAGCAGGGCATGATTCTTGAATTACCTCAAAAAAGAATACATACAAAAAACACTCATGGAACAGGATGTACTTTTTCATCAGCTATTGCAGCAGAATTAGCAAAAGGTGTAGATATAAAAAATAGTGTGATTAATAGTCAAAAATATGTATATTCAGCTATTAAATCATCTGTGGAAATTGGAAAAGGACATGGTCCTCTAAATCATTTTTTCAATATATAACAAAAATGGCATTATATTTAACAGAAACAGAAATTAAAAAAATAATAAATATGGAATTAGCACTTAATTCTGTGGAAGAAGCGTTTCAATTAATAGCCTTAGGCGATGCAGTTACTAAGCCACGTGAAAGATTGCCAGTGGGATTAACTAGTTTGAATTATATGTCTGCAGGTATAGATAAACAAAACTTAACCGGATTAAAAGTATATGTTCCAAATAAAAACGGAACAAAATTTTATTTTCACATAATGAACGCTTTAAATGGAGAATTGATTGCCATAATGGAGGCTAATGCTTTGGGGCAATTTAGAACCGGGGCAGCTTCAGGTATTGCAAGTAAATACTTAGCAAAAAAAGATTCAAAAAANGTTTTATTANTAGGTACAGGTTATCAGGCTTATACGCAGGCTTTAGCACTNGATANNGTTTTTGAATTAGATGAAATATATGTTTATAGCAGAGCTGAAGAAAACAGGATGAATTTTATTAATAATTATTCATCTGNAATGAAATCAAAATTAACTCCTGTTGAGGATATTCAATCAAATGTTAATAATATAGATATTATTTCTGTGATAACTAATTCTAAAACCCCGGTTATTAATAGTGAAATTATTGAATCTGGTGTTCATATAAATGCAGCAGGATCTAATCATTCTTTGAGAAGAGAGTTAGATACAAAAACAATTTTAAAAGCAGATAAAATTTTTGTTGATGATATCGATCAGGCAAAAATGGAATGCGGTGATTTGATTTATCCTGAATCTTTAGGATTAATTCAGTGGAGAAATATTATTAATTTTTCAGATGTATTAAAATTCCCTGAGAGATTCAAAAGAAGTCATAAAGACATAACAATTTTTGAATCCCAAGGATTAGCTTTATGGGATTTGGTTACTGCGATTAATGTTTGTGAAATAGCTAAATCAAAAGGAATTGGAGAAAAAATAAATGCCTAGTGTAATTGAAGTGCAAATTGAAGATAAAGTTGGAATTATAAAATTAAATAGACCTGAATCATTAAATGCGTTTAACAATGAATTGTCTGATGCACTTTATTCACAAGTAGAAGAATTTAATGCATCTTCAACTGTTAATTCTATTCTTATAACAGGTAACGGAAAAGCATTTAGCGCCGGAGCAGATGTAGCAGGATTTCAGGAGAGGAATACAAAAAAAAGATCGCCTCTTTCATGGAATGACTTAATTGATTTATTTATAAGATCAAAGCCAATAATTGCTGCTATAAATGGTTTTGCAGTAGGAATGGGTATAACATTATTTTTATTTGCTGATATAAGATTGGCATCTAAAGATGCAAAAATTTCTTTTAGATTTGTAAAAATAGGATTAACACCTGAATATGGTAGTACACGTAGATTGTCAGATATTGTAGGGATTAGTACAGCTTCAGAATTAATGTTAACAGGAAAATTTGTTGATGGAAAAGAAGCTGAAAGAATAGGATTAATATCTAAAAATTATGACCCGGATGATTTGTATAATGAATCTTTGAAAATAAGCAAAGATATTGCAGAAAATTCTAATTGGCATAATAAAGTTATTAAAGAAATGATTTTTAATAACTTTNATAAAGATTATGATAAAGTTTTAGAAATCGAAGGTGATATCTTTTCACAGGCTAGGCAAACTAAAGAACATAAAGATTTTGTAAAAAAATTTATGCAGGATAATAAATAAATTNTTNAGATANAATTAGTGAAAAANATGAGNGGTAATGCCTAAAACAAGATATTCNNAAGCAAAGAAACAAGCAAAAGAATTATATGATTTAGTTCCATATATTACTCCTAGGATAGCCTTTAGATATATTCAGCAATTAGATTTACCAAAAGAACAAATCCCAACATCTCACACTATACTTTTTGAATGGTTTAAGGAATTTGATAAGGTCTCCAATAAAGATCGGTATGAAAAATTAATGGCACTTTGGNTAAAAGAGAATCCACTCAAGATTAATGCTGATATGCCAAAAAAGAAAATTATAGATAAAAACAAATAAATTATTTCCTGTCCCTGGCATCACTAGTTATTTTCCCGGATATATTTCCATCTGTGTCTATTTTTAGTCCATATGGGTATTTAGGCGGGACTGTACAGGCATGCCCCGGAGAGCCAAGTATATAATCTCCTANATTGAGATTTTCGCCATTTAGTTCAATTACACCATGTTCTTCATTTTGAGAAACAAGCTTTGCACNTGGTTTTCCTTCTATTGTAAATCTNGCTGGAGTTAAAGGATCACAAGAAATAGATTTTGCACCAATATCTACNGTTACAGTTTTTCTAATTTTGTCCTCGTCAATAACTTGGCCTAATACTAGTCCTGCTACCTGGAAATTTAAGTCTGGTTGCCTGATATTATTTGAATCCCAATAAATCCATGTTCCTGGTGAAACTTTATAATCAGTATCATCCAAGTAATATTGAAATGACCAAGAACCTCCAACAATAATGTCATANTCTGTTTGAGATGTGTAGTTTGAAATTTTATCTCTAAATTGCTCTATTATATTGATACTTTCTCTCACATGTTCTTTTTTTTGTTCTAAATCTGAAATTCCAACCAAATGTCCGTCATATCCATGAATCCCTTTAAATTTTAAATTAGAATCAGTAAATAATTTTTTGAGTAATTCATCAGATTCGTTTACATCTATNCCCGTTCTATGCATTCCNGTATCTAAATCGATATAAACTCCATCAAGATTTTCAATCTTTGACAAAATATCTAGATGGTAGACTGTACCAGCAATAGCACTATATTTTATGTTTTTATTCTGATTAATGATTTCACTATATCTTTTTGCTTTTATTTCTGACGCAAGAGGATAAGCAAGAATAAGTTCTTCTGGATTACATTCAGAGAGGATTTGTATTTCTTCTAAAGTAGATGTTTTATGTCGTGTTATTCCCCTGGCAATTTGAAAGTTTAGCATTTCTCTAGATTTATGTGTTTTTGCGTGAGGAATTAATCTTGAAGGTGTTTTTACCATAGATAAAATTGTGTCTATGTTATGTTGTAATATGTTTTCAAATATTACATATTCAGGAGTTTCAAAAGATTCCGGATTGTTAATTGTATAATTNCCAAATTTCATTATATATCCATTTAAGTTAACTAAAATTATATGATAGTAAATCAGGGTTGATGTTTTCAACATCAGTTATGCCACAATATTTCATAGCNACCTCTAATTCATCTTTTAATATTTGAATAACATCTCTGACCCCATTTTCACCTCCAACAGCTAATCCCCAATAAAAAGGTCGTCCAATCATTACTGCTTTTGCTCCAAATGCTAAAGCTTTTAATATATCAGTACCTCTTCTAATNCCACCATCTAAATATACTTCGCATTTNCCATCTACAGCTTTTACTACTTCAGGTANNGACTGAAGNCTAGGCATAAGTGTATCAACTCCTCTTGCGCCATGGTTACTAACTACAATACCATCAGCTCCGTATTCTACTGCTTTTTTGGCGTCATGTGCAGATTGCAATCCTTTTATAACAATAGGTAAATCAGTTAATGACTTAAACCAAGTTATGTCTTCCCATAGTAACTGTTCATCTGGATTTAATCCGCCTAACAATACTTCCGGATCTCCATGTTTGTAGCCTAATCCGGCGATTTCTCCAATTAAGTTTACTCTTTCAGTATTAGGTGGAGTTACAAATGCATTTCTGATGTCTCTTTCTTTTGGTCTTAGGTTATCCATTCCTGGGACCGGACCATCAACTGTGAGAGCAATTACTTTATAACCCGATTTTTCAGCTCTTCTTACTAACATTTCATCTATTTCTTTTGTGAGGTGATATATTTGAAACCATAATGGAGTATCAGTTTCATCAGCAATATCTTCTATCGTATAAGATGAATTTGTNCCAACACCAGCTATTATGTTTTCTTTTTTAGCGGCGCGAATTGTAGATAGTTCCCCATCTTCATCGCAAAAAGTGTGACCCCCTGCAGGNGCAATCATTAATGGAAATGATGTTTTGTCTCCAAGAATNGTTGTAGACATTTTAATGTTAGAAATATCNGCCATTTTATTGGGTCTTAAAAATACTTCGTTATAAATNTGGGTATTTCTTTTTAAAGATATTTCATCTCCTCTTCCAGCTTCGATGTAATCCCAAATATTGTGAGGTAGTATTTTTTCTGCTAATTCTTCATATTCATTTAAATTTATAGGATATCGTTCCATTAATCGTCCTTTAGGAATTACTGATTTTGAACATCATTATACCTGCTGCCACAGATACGTTNAAAGACTCAGTTTTACCTTTCATAGATATTTTATATATTTGATCACATAAAGATTTAGTCAATTTTGATATACCAGAACCNTCGCTTCCTATCACTAAAGCAATATTTCCATAAAAATCNTANTCTTCATATTCTTTATCCCCATCCATGTCTAAGCCAATGACCCAGTAATTATTATCTTTTAATTTTTTAATTATTTGATTGATATTTTGATCGTCAATTATTGGAATATGAGAAATTGCTCCTGATGAACTTTCTACTACAGTTGAATTTATTTTTGCAGCATTATTGCTTGATAATATTATTGCTCCGAATCCTGCGGATTCAGCTGATCTGATTAGAGCACCTAAATTTCTTGGGTCTTGTACTTTGTCTANTATTAGTACTTTTGAATTTTCATTATTGCTAATTATANNGTCATCTATTGATTTTAAAAATGTTAAAGAAATTGTAGCCACTATATTTTGCCCTGATTTCGTTCCAAATTGTTTTTGNAAATTATTGTGCTCAACTATAGATAGTGGGATTTTTTTGTTTTTAGCGGTTTTTAATAAATTTAAAACTCTATTGTTTTNTGTGAAATTTGTTGAAATGTAAATGTGCTTTGCCTTATTTGTTAAAATNGCTTCTTTAACAGGATTAATTCCAAATATATTTAATTCAGAAATATTTTTTTTNTGNTGTTTAAATTTCAAATCTTAACCTAATAACTTATTTAGATTTTATAATATTATGTGTTAGTATTTTTTTAAATATAGATTTTATATATATCAGTATTGCAGGAGAAGATTTTGTTTAGACGTATTTCAAATACTTTTAATACAATTAAATTATGCGTTCGTGTGCTAAAAAAAGATAAAGAATTGATTTTTTTTCCAATAATGGCAGCAATTTCAGTATTAGCTTTGGCNTTTATAATGTGGTCAATGGGATTAATTGATATTCAGGAAACCCAAACTCAAAGTAGTTCTTTAAGTGATTTTATACCGGAAATTATTTTACTATTTGCAGCAAATTTCTTGATCGTATTATTTAATTCAGCTTTAGTATCAGGAGCTTTACATAGATTAAGAGGTGGAGATCCAAATGTAGCATCGGCTATGAATCATGCCCTCAAACATATTCATCATATTTTTATATGGTCAATAATAGTTACAATTGTNGCAATTTTAATTGCAGCTATAAAAGGAAATAGAAGAGGTGGGTTTATGAGACAATTGTTTGGTAGTATGTTGCAAGCGGGATGGACTATGATGACATTTTTTGTAGTTCCAATTATTGTTGCNGAAAATATGTCACCTATTTCCGCNATAAAAAAATCTTCNGGTTTATTTAAGAAAACATGGGGAGATCAGGTGACTGCAAATTTCGGATTTGGAATTATTCAGATTTTGGCAATTGCGGTAAGTGGCGCTTTAGGGTGGTTTTTTGGTTTGTTAAATCCTACTCTCGGTATTGGGATAGGTGTTTTATTTGCAGCTATTTCAGTATCAGTGATATATACACTGGAAGGTATATATAAAGCAGCGTTATATGAGTTTGCATTAGGTGAGAAACCTTTAGAATTTGAACAGCATGATTTAAGCAGAGCTTATACAGCAAAAGCAGTTGCATAATGGCTTAATTTAAAATCTTATTCCTCTTTCATGCCATTGTTTGTTTATTAGTACTTGCCTTTCTTTACCATATGGTTTGATAGTTTTACTATTATGCTTATACCACGCATTGCTCCATTTACTTTCTTCAGTATTTATGAATTTAAATAAGAACCTGAAGCCTATAAAAAACTTAAAAGGAATAATATCTTTATATATCCATTGCTGATCGAATTTCATTCCTCCTATATCTTCTAAGGTTCTTATCCAACTTATATCTGCTTTTTGTTCTTTATAAAATATATCTGCTCTTTGTAATTTATCGTCTTTGGGTAGCATTAATGCAAATTCAACTTGAGTTTTAGATCTGTCATGCTGCTTCCCAAGAACGCTTGATATCATTAACATTTCTGGAACATTATTGATATTACTATCATCTATTTTGTCTCTGAAAAGCCATACCTTTACTATTCTAAGGTCCTTAAAAGAAGAGGGGAGGCAGAAATAGTCTTTAAAGGGACATCTGATA
>NZNN01000034.1 GCA_002694895.1 Chloroflexota bacterium | reverse complement strand
AAAACCGATCCGGCTCCCAAACCTAAAAAAACCACTGAGTCAACTTTAGAACAATCTAACCAAGATAAATTGATGAATGAAATATCATTAATAATTAAACAAGCTGCGATGGCGGGCACTCTTCAAGAACTAGAACCTGAAAAATTATGTTCCGAAATACGCGAAAATGAACAATATAAGTGTGAACAGAAAGTAAAGATCGATATACAGTCTGAAATGTCAAAAACCTCAAGTCATTCACAAGGCAATAAAGATCAACATCCAAAACCAGATCCTAATTCTAAAGATCCTTGTGCATCTGTTCCTGCCAGTGCAAAAGCTGAGTGTGAAAAAGGAATTGCAGATGCAAAAAAAGACCCAGGCCCAGCAAGTAGTTATGATGCTTACAAATATACAAAATCATTTGACCGTAATAATCCACCTAAAATTGCAAAATACAATATTACTGAATTAAATAAATTCTCTAGAATATCCAAAATCAGATCAGGGGTTGGGCATAATTATACTCCAGATACTATTGAGTATGATCCTACTAATAAAAACTGTAAAAGTATGAAACATTATCTTATGCCTGTAGGTGTCCCAAAAGATAATCTTCTATACAATAAAACACCTCATACATTTAAATGGTTATCAATCAAATATTTTGCTCCAGTTAACGGAATGATAATCGGAGTTTCCTACAAAGATAATGATTATGGAACAGAATCAAATTTTAAAATTGTTTCAATGGATAATCCCGGATATTATTTTGGTTTCTTTCACGTAACTCTATTACCAGGACTCAAAGAAGGTTCAGTTGTCACGGCTGGCCAACAAATTGGTACATTTGGAGATGAGAATACTTGGGGTGAAATAGCTGTAGAAGTTCAAACTAAAGACGAATATACAAACAAGGCAGCCACATACGCATTATCATTTCTCGAAGTAGCTAGTGATGAAGTTTTTCAACAATTTTCAGAACGAGGAGTTGAATCTGCAGCTGATGTGATAAATACAAAAGAATACAGAGATGCCAATCCCTTAGCCTGTGATAATAGTGATGCAGGATGGTTCATTGGCAGCGGACGAGGAGGGGATAAAGCAGACCCTATCTTTGAAAAATGGCAATTTGAAAGTACAGACAATTGGTTTTTCTTTAAATAATAATTCAGTCTACTAAAGGCCAATATTTAATAAATGGTTTCCCAATAACGAAATCATAACTTACTTGTCCCCAGTTTCTAGAATCATTGCTTACCCTTCTGTTATCACCTAGAACAAATATATGATTAGGCTCTACAGTTACAGGACCAAAATTATCATAACTCCGATATTTATCTGATTCAAGATATGGTTCTTTAATCTTAATATTATTAACAAAAACAAATCCATTTCTTATAGAAATATTATCACCAGGTAATCCTATAATTCTCTTCACAAATTTTCTTTTGACATTAGATGGGTATTTAAAAACGACTATATCCCCACGATGAGGATCAAAGGGTTCTAAAAAATATGAAGGATTATTAACAATATCTTTTGTAAGTATATTTTTAATATATGAAAATTTTAATACTAAAACTCTTTGGTCAGATTCATAATTAGGAATCATGCTATCTCCTCTTACAACATAATTTTGCAACATAAGATTCAAAGCGAAAAAAAACAGTAATCCTATTAAAACACTTTCAGAAATTTCAATTAAAGTTTTCCATGTTGTTAATAAATAATTCATAAATATAAATTGACATTATTTTTCTTCTTATTTTATTCCTATTTATGTAAACTGTAAGCAACAAGATTAAAAATTTAACACAATAATGATTAAAATATTTAAATTTCTGTTCATATCGATATTTATATTTGCAATGGCTATATCGTGTAATGATAATGGCCAAACAAATATTGAATCTAACAAATCAAACCAACAAAATATCAGCAATTTAAATGAATCCAATAAGAATATATCTAAAATTCAACCTAATACTCAAACAGTAAATAGTGGGCAAATTGGAATATGGGTAAATGGGCAATCTAAAATCATGACAGAGCCAGATATGGTTGAAATGTCTGTTGGGATAGAATCAACTAGTAAAATAGTTTCAGAATCAGTGCAAACTGTAGCCACAGATCATGAAAAATTAATTTCAATATTAATAAATAAAGGTATTAACAAAAATGAAATTAAAACCTCAAGCTATAATATAAATCCTCAATACAAATATACTAAGGACGGCTCAGAATTGACAGGTTATAAAGTGTCTCATTATTCATCATTTACTTACAGAGATATTAACAAAATTGGAGATCTTATAGATACAATTTCTTATGGCCCAAAATCAATAGGAGATAATTTACGAATTAATTCTATAAATTTTTCTATAGAAAACCCTGAAATTTTTGAAAGTAAATTAAGGGAAAACGCTATAATTGATGCAAAAAATAAAGCTAATGAAATAGCACAGTTTGCCAATGTTATATTAGGGAATCCAGTTTATATATCCGAGAATTCGCCCATTAATTTCACAAAACAAATTTATGAATCTGATATTGGAATAGCACGTATGGCGGCTGCTCCTTCAACTGAAATTTCCAGTGGTCAGTTAACTTTATCTTTTAATGTCAATATGGGCTTTTCAATAGTTAAATGATCATTATATTATGCTAAAATTCACCTTGGAGAAAATATGGTATTAAGTGATAAAACTATAAAAGAAGAATTAAAAAAGAATAATATAATCATTGACCCTTTAGGAGAAAATGCAATCCAGCCAGCCAGTGTTGACGTAAGATTAGATGAAAATATATTAGTATTCAGAAATACTGAACAACCCTATATTGATGTAAAAAACATTTCTGATGATCTGACAGATTTAATTAAAATTAAATCTGACAAACCTTTTATATTACATCCAAATCAATTTGTATTAGGAAGCACACTGGAATATGTTGAAATCCCAAATCATTTAGTATCAAGATTAGAAGGCAAAAGCTCTCTTGGAAGAGTTGGTTTACTAATTCATTCAACAGCCGGCTATGTTGACCCTGGATTTAAAGGGAATCTTACTTTGGAATTAAGTAATGTTTCTAATCTACCTATAACACTTTACAAAGGTATGAAAATTGGACAAATGTCATTTACTCAATTAACCACTCCTGTAGAAATACCTTATGGCTCTGATATTTTGAATTCAAAATATCAGGGGCAAAAATTACCCACAGCAAGTTTGTTTCATAAAGATTTTGGAAAATAAATCTAATCAATACATGTCAGAAGCAATTAACCAGGCTAAATTAGCTATGGGATTAACAAGCCCTAATCCCCCTGTAGGCGCAGTAATAGTTTCTGATCAAAATAAAATTATTGGTACAGGACATACCCAGGCATATGGAAAAAATCATGCAGAAATAGAAGCTATAAAATCATCTTCTGGTAATATTCAAAACAGTACTTTATACACCACTCTTGAACCTTGTAATATTGAAATTAACACACCCGCATGTACAAAAGAAATTATAAAAAACAAAATCAAACATGTAATTATTGGATCTACTGACCCTAATCCAAAAATAAATGGTAGAGGAATAAAAATTTTAGAAGACAAAGGAATTACTACAGAAATATTCAAATATAATGAAACTCTAGAATCTACTCTAGAATCATATAAATATTTTGTTAAATATCATAAACCTTTTATTACTGTAAAATACGCTATGTCTTTAGATGGTAAAATTGCAAGCAATACCGGAGATTCTAAATGGATTTCCTCAAAGAAATCAAGAGAATATGTACATCATATAAGGTCTAATTCTGATGCTATTTTAACAGGGGTAAATACAATAATATACGATAACCCTCAACTGAATGTCAGATTATCTAATTACCAAAAAAAACATCAGCCTAAAAAGATTATTCTAGATACTAACGGAAGAGTTCCATCTGATTCTAAATCCCTTGATTCAAACTGTATTTTAATAACATCAAAATTAGACAATAAATTAAAAAACAAACTACATTCAAAGGGAGTAACAATAGAATATATACCCACAGGTAAAAATAAAAAAATAGATCTTAGATATTTGCCTGAAGTATTAATCAAATATAACCTTATAAATATTTTTGTTGAAGCCGGATCTACTTTACCAGGAGAATTGCTATACAATAATCTAGTTAATAAAATTATTTTATTTATCAGCCCTAAAATTATTGGAGAATCAAAATTTGTCCCCTTTGGAAGTAAAGGAATAAATAAAATGAAAAATTCATACAAACCAAAAAAAATAATTAACTCTTCAATAGAAGATGATATATTAATAAAAGCGTGGTTATAAATGTTTAGTGGTATAGTTGAAAAAATTGGAATTATAAAAGAACTCACAGCAGATAAACTTGTTATTCTAGAACCATCAATTGCTCAAGCTTTAAATATATCTGACAGTATTGCTGTAAATGGGATTTGCCTAACAATTGTGGATATACATAAAGAATGTTTTGTAGTAGAAATATCCCCTGAAACGATGTCCCGAACAAATCTTCAAGATTTAAATAAAAATGATTTATTAAATTTAGAAAAACCTTTGGCATACAATGGTTTAATAGGTGGTCATCTTGTACAAGGCCATGTTGATACTATTGGTAAAATCAAAAATATAAAAGAAGAAGGAAATTCAAAAATATTTACTATTTCTCATCCTAAAACATATACTCAGTATGTAGTAGAAAAGGGATTTATAACTGTAGACGGAATTAGTCTCACAGTTGTAGAATGTATTGATAATAATTTCACACTTTCAATTATTCCTTATACATTCAATAATACAAATTTGAAATTAAAAAAATCAGGACAGAATCTAAATATAGAATTTGACATATTAGCAAAATATGTAGAAAAATCTTTATCTACAAATAAAAATAATTAAAATGTTCGCGAATATACAGACAGCAATTCAGGATCTCCAATTAGGTAAAATGGTAATCATTGTTGATGATGAAGAAAGAGAAAATGAAGGGGATTTAGCTTTTGCAGCTGAAAAAGTGACACCGGAACTTATAAATTTCATGTCTACTTTCGGAAAAGGATTAATTTGTATCCCTATTCTTGGTAGTAGATTGGATGAACTAGATTTAACTAGTATGGTGAAAGACAATACCTCTTCAAACGAAACAGCATTTACTATATCTGTTGATGCAATTAAAGGTGTTTCAACAGGTATTTCCGCTAATGATAGATCTATAACTATAGAAACACTTATCTCCCCTGAAACTTTACCTGAAGATCTCGCTAGGCCTGGACATGTATTCCCTCTTAGGTACACAGATGGAGGAGTTTTAAAAAGAAATGGGCAGACTGAAAGCATTGTCGATTTATGCCTGATGTCTGATCTTTATCCTGCAGGAGTACTTTGTGAAATAATCAATGATGATGGGACTATGGCTAGAAGAGATGACTTAGTTAAATTCGGAAAAAAACATAGTATCAATATAGTAACAGTTGAAGATATTGCAAAATACCGTAAAAAATATAACTTGTTAAATTTAACCCCTGAAGAATCCAATGAAACATTTATAAGAAAAAATGCAGAATCATCTCTCCCTACTTCATATGGTCCATTTAATATAAAAACTTACAAATCATATCCAGATGGTTTAGAACACGTAGTTCTCCAAAAAGGAAAATTAAGTAAAAATAATAAAACTCCTATTGTAAGAGTACATAGCGAATGTTTATCAGGAGAGGTATTTAAAAGTTCAAGATGCGATTGTGGAGATCAATTAGATATGGCGTTAAATCTAATCACTGGTTCTGAATATGGAATTTTAATTTATCTTCGACAAGAAGGAAGAGGTATCGGATTTGCTAACAAACTAAAGGCATATACTTTACAAGATCAAGGATTAGATACTGTTGATGCAAATCTACATTTAGGTTATGCAGCTGACCCGAGACATTTTACTGTTGCTGCTGAAATATTAAGAGACTTAAACGTATCAAAAATCGATTTAATGACAAATAATCCAAAAAAAATCATGGAACTCGAACAGGCTGGAATCGAACTAGATACTATAATCCCTATTCAAGCAACACCAAATGATGAAAATTTGAAGTACCTTGAAACTAAAAAGAATAGAATGGGGCATCTGCTTAATTTATCAGAATTCACAAAAACATCAGAAAACGATTAATATAAAATGAATAACAAGATTGCAATAATAGTAAGTAGTTATAATTCTGAAATAACAGTCAATTTATATGATGGGGCAATCAATTGCCTAAAGAATAATAATATACCTGAAATGAATATTGAAACATATTGGGTTCCAGGATCATTAGAAATACCATATTTAGCAGCAAAAATAGCATCATCAAAACAATTTGACGGAATTATTGCACTTGGAGCAGTAATAAAAGGTGAAACATATCATTATGAATTAGTTTCACAAAACACTTATAACGGCTGTATGAAAGTAAGTGTAGAACACGAAATTCCGGTAACTTCAGGAGTAATAGCAGCTGATAATATCAGCCTTGCAAAAGCAAGAGCTCAGGATATTAAAGCTGATATAAAAGAAGAAGGGAAAACTCCACTAAATTATGGTTACAACGCAGCTCAAGCGTTAATTGACCTATTAGAAATCGATATTAATTCTTAATTCTTCTTTCTATTTTTTCCTACTAGGAAAATAGCAAATGAAATTATTAAAATAATGAAGAATAAAACAAACATCCCCCACCCTCTATCGAAGTTTTGAATATAATTCTTAGATTTATCGAATATTGTTGCCTGAGGAAGATCAGAAAAAATTATTCTAATCTTTTCCCCTTTATTAAAATTGCTTATCTCAATTAAGTTATACTTAATTTCATTAACGTAAGTATCATTTTGATCATAAGTAAAATCAGGTAATTTAACATTTAAATTACCCTCAGTAATTATTCTTAGATTATTTAAATCAAATTGTAAATTCCTGTTATAAATATATTCTTCATCATCATATTTAATCCCATAGGTAAATAAAATTTGATGTTCTCCTGGGTAAACATTACCTAACACACCAAATCCTTTATCAATAACAATAAATTCTACTCCTAATAAATCTGAATCAATTATTAAATCCTCATAATTTACCGGCAATCCAAATCTAATCATTCCCATAGGATTATCCAGAGGAGGTTTAAATGTTATTTTTGAATTATTTACTACTTTGATTAATTCCATCACCCACATAAGATTTTTAGATTTATCTACAGAAGTAAACATAATAGTAGAATTTGATAATGTTAAATTTTCAGAACTATCGGACGATTTGTAAACTGTTAACAAAATGTCATCGTTTTGATTAGAAATCAATCCAAGGTCTTTTCCATACAATACCCCTTCAAATATTGATGAAATTCCTATTATAGAATCATTTGAATGGTTTAAAGATTTAAAGTGAAAATAACCAAAATTATCTGATTTAGCACTATATTCTTTCATTTCATCATCATTGGAAATATGTAGAATTACCATGTGATCTTTTACATAAGAATTTGTAGTTCCATTTATTAATTGACCTTTAATATCCCATTGATTATTTTCGGCATAGATAATATCAGAAAAAAATAATATTGTGAAAAAAATTAATAATAACAATAATAAATAATAAAACTTTTTATTAATTTGAATTAACATTTTCAAGTAATTGTTCAATTCTCAACCTTGCATTTTTATCTATGGATGATTTATTTATAATTTTCTGAAAAGAATTTAATTGTTTATTAAACTCTTTTTTATCTAAAACACCACTATGGTAATCCGTAATAATTGAATTCAAATCCAATTCATAATCAGAATAATCAATAAAATTTGTAATTTCCCGCTTCTTATCTTTGTTTATATAAGTCCAAAACTTATCATTAAAAGGCAATAATACAATTACTACCATAATAATTATAATTAATAATCCTATTAAATTTAACATTATTTTACTTTCACTTTATCATTTTTTTTATAAACAGGAAGCACAGAGATTATAGCTCCAACAACAACAACAAATGCTCCAGTCCATATAAGAGAAACCAAAGGATTTATCTTAACTTCAAATACTGCTGAATTATCTTCAGAAATTACCGATTGGGAAAAATAAAAATCTTCCAGTCCAAAATTTAATATACCTGCTTTAGTAGAATTCATATCAAATTTAGGATAATAGCTTTTTGATGTTGTATATTGACCTAATGATTTACCATTTTTCTCTATCAGCATAATTGCTTTAATATTAGTGTGATCTAAATTTTGAGTTATATCAGTTTTCATATAAGTAAACTGATAATTTTTAAGGGTTCCTGATTCACCTGGTTTTAATGCAAAATCTTTTTCAATTCCCATAAATGAAGTTCCTGCAATTCCTAACATAACAAGTAAAATTCCAGTGTGAGAGATCAAACCACCATAACGAGATAAATTAGAATATATAATATTCAAAAATTTATCCAATACATTTTTTAAATTTTTAAATTTATTAAAAGATGCTTTGGAAATTTTATACAATTCAATTAAAATCTGTATACTTGAAAAATATAAAATTACAAATGAAATAGTTACCCAATAATGACCTGAAATTATCCAACTATTTAATATAGCCAAAAGCACAGCAATAACAAAAACAATTGTTTTTTTCTTTATATAAGATGACATGTTTGCATTCTTCCATGGCACAAAAGGAGCAATGCTAAGAATAATCATAATTAAGAGTAAAATTGGAGCATTTACCAAATCATAAAATTCCCTACCAACATAAATTTGCTCATCTTCTATTGATTTAGTGAAAACAGGATAAATTGTACCCATTAAAGTAATAATAGCAACAGATAGAAACAAAACATTTTGAACAAGAATTAAAGATTCTCTTGATAAAACAGATTGTACATAATTTACTGATGTTAAAAATCTGTATCTATAAATAAAGAACATAAAAGAAAAGGTAGTTGAAATAAACATAAAAAGTAAAAATGTCCAACCTAAAGAAGAGGACCCAAAAGAATGAACAGAGGGAACTGGGCCTCCTCTGTTAATAAACATACCCATCTGAGCCATAAAAAAAGCAAAAATAATTAAAAATAAATTCCATCCTTTAAACATATTCCTTTTTTGCTGAACCATAATTGAATGTATAAAAGCTGTCATTAACAACCATGGCATAAGAGATGAATTTTCAACCGGATCCCACGCCCAATATCCACCCCATCCTAAAATTGTATAAGCCCACCAACTTCCCAAAGCTAATCCAATTGTTAATATAATCCAAGTAGCTAAAGCCCATACCCTTAAAGAATTTAAATTCAAGTTTTCATTTTTTGCACATAAAGATCCAATTGCAATTGAAAAAGGAACAACAACAGCAGTTAAACCTAACATCTGAACAGGGGGATGTACAAACATACCAAAATGTAATAACAAAGGATTTATTCCCTGACCATCTTTAACTATATTAGAAGCTTCTGTAAAAGGGTTTGCCAAAACAGAGGTACTTATAAGTAAAAATATTTGAAAAATTAATATAAACAGATGTGAAAAATTAATTGAATTATCATTTATTTTTTTATTCTGTATAAATAAAAATAAAAGAATTGACAAACATGTTGATATAAATAATAAAGACCCTTCATTACCAGAATAAAAAGCAATCCATGTGTATATATAAGGCATTGTGTTACTACTATGATCAGCAACATATTGAATACTATAATCATGATTAACAAATCCTAAAACCAAAGTAATTGTAGATAACAATAATAAAAAGGTTCCAAAATATGATGCTAATCTTGCACTATATATAAATTTCAAATCTCGATATTTTATACCAATAGATATAGCAAAAATTGAATATATATACATTCCCAGAGATAATTTGATTACCATATCCCCTAAACTTCCAAAGATCAACTTTGCTCTCCTTTTGTTCTGAATCGTATAGTTTTATACAAAGACCAATAAGTAAAAACCCCGAATAGTAATACAACTAATGGTATTATCCATAAAAATAAATCACTGCCCTTTTTCTGAGGGGTAGCAAGTATCTCTTTTCCGTATTTTGATATAAGGAAAGATTTAATTTTATCATCAGACCATCCTTCATCAATTTTTAGTTTTATAAAATTTTTTAAATCTTTAGATACTTTTGTATTGGATTCAGCAATTGTTTCAGCTGGGCAGATTGGGCATTTAATTTGTTTTTCAAGATTTAAAAATCTAATCTCAATATCAGACAAATCATTATCGATGTTATAAAAACAACCAGTCAGACTAATCACGATAATAAACAAGCAAATAAAATAATTATTCATTCTGTTATCCAAAATTTTTTCTTTATTTTTCAAATATCACACATTTCCAAGATATAGAATTAACAATTTAATTTTAGTTTTGATATAATTTTTTCATAAATCCAATGTTATTAAATTATGATTATTTATTTCTATTCAAATAAAAAGAAAGCAGGTAAGAGCCTAATTCTATCAGCTTTTTCTTTATTATTGAGTAATAATAAGATAAAGAATATTGCTATTAAGCCAATTTTCAACAACTCATCAAAAGATGATATAAACACACANTCACATTTAAACAAAATACTAAATCAAAAGACTTCNTTTGAGCCNAGNNCTATAACTGATATAAAATCAAAAAAAGNAATTTCTAANCTNATGTCAGAAATTAANAATTTGGATAAAAAATATAAAATTGTACTAGTTGAAGTTGATCAAGAAATNAAATCAAATATAACTAAAGAATTTTACAACAATAATACTAAAAGCATTTTAATTAATGAATTTTCAACAAGGCTAAACAATAAATCCATAAATGAAATTAAAAATCTNCAATGGATTATTTACAATAAAATACCAAAATACAGATCAACATATATCAAATCAAAAATTGAACCCAAATTAAACAAACAAAACCTTAATATACTCGCTGAAATCCCTGAAATAAGAACTTTAAACGCAATAACTGTTGATCAAATTAAAAATTATTTAAAGGCCGAATATATAGTCCAGACTGAAGAAGATCCTCTTNTTGAAAACTTTTTAATTGGAACTCCCGCAATGGATTCTGGTAAAGAATACTATAAATCTCAAACAAACCCAGCAGTAATCGTCAGGGCTGATAGGCCGGANATTCAAATGGCAGCTCTGTATCAAGANGTAAGTTGTTTAATTGTAACTGGTGATTCTANTCCTGCTGANTACTCTATTTATGAAGCGCAAGAACGAGAAATACCTATCATTTCTGTTAAGTCTAATACTATAGAAACTGCAAAAAATATAAATAAAATATTAGATATTTCAAATCCTTATCACAATCAAAAAATTGAAAAATTATCAAAATTGATATCAGATCAAATAGATATTAAACAANTAATATCTACATGATTATCTATGGATAATACACTAACTCAAAATTTGAATGAAAACCAATTAGATGCTGTAATGCATAAAGATGGACCCGCATTAATCATAGCAGGACCTGGTAGTGGAAAAACCAGAGTGATTACATCAAGAATTGCTTGGCTTATTAATAATGAGAAAATTCCAATACAAGAAATTGCAGCTCTAACATTTACTAATAAAGCTGCCAATGAAATGAAAAACAGAATATTTCATATGCTTGATATACCTCCTATCAAATTTTTACCAAATATTGGAACTTTCCATTCATTTTGCGCATATTTGATCAGAGAAAATCATAATATTTTAAATTTAGATAAAAATTTTGCTATTTATGATTCTTATGANCAAACAGCAGTAATTAAAAGAACTTTAGATGAATTAAATTTAGATACTAAAATATATAAACCAAGAATTGTATTGAGTATAATTTCAAACGCAAAAAGCAAAATACAAAATCCTGAAACTTATCAAAAAAATATTTCAACAGCATATGCAAAAAACATATATGAAATATATAAAATTTATCAGCAAAAACTTNTTCAATCAAATGCATTGGATTTTGATGATTTATTAATGAAAACTTTCGAAATGTTAAATTCAAATCAAGAAATATCTAATCTATACCAAGAAAAATATAANTATCTCCTTATCGATGAATTCCAGGATACAAATTTAATACAATATAGTATCGCAAAATCAATTGCTAATAAAACAAATAATATTTTTGTAGTCGGAGATCCAGATCAATCAATTTATTCGTGGAGAAACGCAGATATAACAAATATTTTAAATTTTAAATCTGATTACAATAAATCTAAAATAATATACTTAAATAAAAATTATAGATCCTCTCAAAATATAATTGACGCTTCCCAGGCGGTGATATCTGAAAATGCTACAAATTATAGCCGCCAAATAACTGCAATCAATGNAAAAGGGAATCTTATAATTTCAATAGAATCATATGATGAAAACGAAGAAGCAGAAATTATATCCAAAGAGATAAACAACATAATAAGNTCAGACAAAATTCAATTAAAAGATATTGCNATTATGTATAGAACAAACGCACAATCCAGAGCTTTTGAGCATTATTTGTCATCATTACAAATTCCATATCAACTAGTTGGCGGAACAAGATTTTATCAAAGACAAGAAATAAAAGATATCATCGCATATTTAAGATTAACTTTAAATCTAAATGATGACACAAGTCTTTTAAGAATTATAAATATACCTACAAGGGGAATAGGGAAATCAACAATAGATAAAATCATTCTTTATGCAAATAAATCTAACATTTCTATTTTGGATGCAGCAACCATTTTATCTGATGTAGATGAGGATAATGAAATTTCAAAAATACTATCAAATGGCCCTAAAAAACATGTAAGAAGTTTTTTAAATTTAATTACTGATATAAATAATAAATCCCAGACATTTAGTGTAGAAGAAATAATAACTTATATCATTGATAAAACAAATTACAAAAATTACTTATTATCATCATTAGCAAATCCTGAAGAAAGATTAGAAAACATTGAGGAGCTTATTAGCTCAATTAATAATTTTGAAAGTGAAGGTGGAGAAAATAAAATTAATTTATTTCTAGAGTCAGTAAGTTTGATCAATGATGTTGANAATCTTAACGATGAACAAGATAAACTGACATTAATTACTCTTCATCAATCAAAGGGATTAGAGTTTGATTCTGTATTTTTAACCGGTCTTGAAGATGGGACTCTTCCTCATGTACTTTCATTTGACAGTGAAAATGAAATGGAAGAAGAGAGAAGACTTATGTATGTAGGTATAACNAGAGCCAAAAGAAGATTATATCTCTCNAGNGTTTTNAAAAGAGGAGGTTGGGGAAAATCTGAATTAAAAGAACCATCNAGATTTCTTTTNGATATACCNAACGAATTAGTTGTCGGACATCANGTAAATATANNTAANGAAGTNAAAAATAANATNATNAAANANAANGAATCTNAAANTNANAATNATTTACCTTCACTNANNNCAGGAGATAANGTCAAACACCCTCATTTNGGNAAGGGTATCATNATACAAATTGAAGATTCAAAAGATGATTTTGAATTAACAATAGCTTTTGATAAAAACAAAGGTATCAAAAAGTTTCTATATACAATGAGCGGAATTGTTAAGTTATAATATAAAAAATTAAAACATAATTAAGAGGAAAAATATGGCTGGGGAAAATATACCACAAGATCTTATAAATGCTATAGGAATAGAATCTAGTCCACTGGAAAATGATATTGAAAAAGGAGCTATCAGAAGATTTGCAGAAGCAATTGAAGATTCAAATGCTATTTATACTGATGAAAGTTATGCAAAAAAATTAAATTACAGAAATGTAGTCGCACCACCAACNTTTTTAAGATCAGTACTTACNAATCCNTTACCNGAAAACATAAAATCTCCCTACTCTGCTGTAGTAGATGGAGGAAGTGTATGGGAATATTTTGAACCAGTTTGTGCTGGTGATGTAATTACTACAAAAACCAAATTACAAGATGTATTTGATCGTGATGGAAGACTTGGAAATATGATATTTATTATAAGAGTTACAAGCTATACAAATCAAAAATCTGAATTAGTAGCAACTCAGACCACAACTTCAATTACATATGAACCAAAGGAGAATTAAATGAGTCAAAATTTATATTTGGAAGATATTTCTGATGGTATGGATATCCCCACAATTAAAAAGAACCCTACAACACAACAATTAGTAAAATATGCCGGAGCATCAGGTGATTTTTATCAAATACATTATGATATGGATTATGCTAAAAATAATGGNCTACCAGGTGTAATACTTCATGGAGCTTTAAAAAATGCTTTTCTTGCGCAATTACTAACTGACTGGATAGGGCCTTTAGGAAAATTAAACAAACTTGAAGTACAGTACAGAGGAATGGATCTTCCAGGGGTACCAGTGTATGCAAAAGGAAATGTTAAAGAAATATCATCCAATGGTACAATTAACTGTGAAATTTGGCTAGAAAAAGAAGATGGAGAAAAAACAACAGTAGGTAAAGCTGTAATCACTCTTCCATCAAAAAATTAATATAATTAACAATTTAGTTTATAAAGAGNNAATTTATGCAAGCTATATACAAAGTTGAAGGCATGACATGCCANGGATGTGCAGATAANATTCAAANNGGGCTTAANAATCAATCTTTTGTAACTAAAGCGAATGTATCTTTACAAGAATCCAAATTAACAATTGAAGCTGATTCTGGTATAGATATTAATTCTTTGAATTCAATTGTCACTACACTTGGAAACTATAAACTCCGACCAAACACAACAAATATATTNTCTGAAATAATAAACTACTTCACATCTAAAAAACCTATAGTGATAGCTCTATCGATTGTNATATTAAGCTCTCTAGCTCTACAGACATCNGAAGAAACATTTAGTTTGAATAAATGGTTTATGTCATATATGGGAATATTTTTCATCATATTTTCATTTTTAAAGCTTTTGAATGTCAGTGGATTTAGTATGACATTTAAAAAATATGATCTGATATCAAAAATCATACCTGGATATGCTAATTCATATCCTTTTATTGAATTAGCATTAGGAATAATATTTTTAACACAAACTCAATCAATTCTTATATATGCTAATGTATTAACACTCATTTTTATGATTTCTCAAACAATAGGTATTATCAAATCGCTAAGTAAATCAGAACAAATNCAATGTGCATGTATGGGATCTGCTGTGGATGTACCCTTATCTTCATTAACTGTAGCTGAAAATATAATAATGATTGCTATGGCAACTTATATGATAATACAATTTCTATAATGTACTGCTATGATTAATTTCGAACCATCAATGCCGGTAATGCTACTACCTGCAATCACATTTTTAATGATATCTTTTGGGACTAGATTTACCGTTATATCAAATCTGATAAGAAAAATTCATGATGAATCTTCAGAAAAAACAATAACGAAAACAAAAGATTACAGAAATAGAATAAACAGTGAAATTTCAGCATTAAATACAAGGCTTTTACTAACACAAGTATTACAGGTTACTGCAGGCTTAAGCTTTTTATTTAGTGTAATTTCTGTTTTATTAATTTTATTAAATATCGAAAANTTAAGCCTTACTTTCTTTATAAGTGGACTGATCGCATTAGTTATTTCTATAATTTTATTTATTATTGAAATAACAATTTCATCTAGATCTCTAAGGGTTCATATAACTGATGTAGAGAATGAAGATAATTAAAAATTATTTTTTACAACTTTAATAAATTNTCTCACATTTTCTTTAGACACAGGATTATTTGTCATATTATTTTCTTTTAATGAAGTACCTACAATAACACCATCACAATATTTAAGATAATTATTTACATTATCTTTATTTATACCGCTACCCACTAAAATAGGTTTATCAATCTCATCTTTCAAATTAATCAAATCATCTACTGAGGCTTCTTCACCTGTAATATCTCCGGTTATTATTATTCCATCTGCCATATTTCTCTCTACTGTAGCTTTAGCAGTTAATCTTAAATCCTGATTCCCCAAAGGGACAGCATGNTTAACTAAAACATCTGCATAAACTTTAACATCAGAATTCAATTTTTTTCGTAATTCAATTAATGGCCTGGCATCTCCTTCTACGATTCCTTCCTCTGCNATCATAGCNCCTGTCAAAACATTTACACGAATAAATGAAGCTCCTGTAACATGAGCTATGCTCATTCCAGACAACGCATCATTTCTCATTACCTGTATNCCAAAATCGAAATCAAATTCTTGTTCAAGTTTTGTAACAATTTTTGTAAATGATGAAATTGTAATTGGAGAAGAAGGTATTTTAGGAAAAGGAATATCACCATAATTCTCTATATTAACCTTAGTTAATCCTCCTTCAAGTAAATTTTCCAAATCACTTTTAGCTCTATTTAATACATCATCCATGCTTCCAGAATAATTGGGACTTCCTGGAAGTGGTAATAAATGTAACATTCCAATGATTATTTTGTTCATCTTTTATTTCCCTATTTTAACTTGTAAAGAATTAAACTCTTTTATTGTNGGCATAGAATCTGTGGCTCCAGGTTTTTGTACAGCTATACAGCCACTTAAAACTCCATATATAATTAATTTTTTAAATTCTAATTCNTCTGAAATTCCTAANGATAATCCTCCGCTAAACGCATCTCCTGCTGCAACTGAATCTATAACTTTTATATCATCTGGAATATCAATAAAGTATGATTCTTTCCCGTTATACCCAAATGCACCCTGTTCTGCCATTGTTATTATCACATTTTTAACACCTTTATCTAAAAAGATTTTGGATGCCTCCATAGCCTGTTTTTCATTAAGTACANCNTCAAGGCCAGATAATGTCTGAGCTTCAGTTTGATTGGGAATTAAATAATCTATATATTTATATGCTTCATCAGGTATTTCATTAGCTGGAGCAGGATCCCAAATAACTAATTTCCCAGCACTTTTAGCAATCTTGGCAGCACTCAAAGATATATTAATTGGAATTTCTGATTGAAGAACAAGTAAATCAAATTCTGAAATTTTACCTTTCAAATAATTTAGTTCATCATCACCACATAAATAATTAGCTCCCGGTGTCTGAATAATAGAATTTTCACCATTCTCATCTAATATTATTGTAGCAATACCTGTATGGGTATTTTTATCTTTTGTAATTCCATCAGTATTAATTTTCTCATCATTTAAATTAGATAGTAACTGATCGGCAAAAGTGTCATTCCCTACCCTGCCAATCATTGAAGTTTTTAATCCCAACCTGCCACATGCCACTGCCTGATTGGCTCCTTTGCCGCCAGGAGTTACAACAAAGTCATCACCAACGATAGTCTCTCCTGCTTTTGGCATTGATTTAACAAGAGAAATAAAATCAATATTTATACCTCCCAGGATACAAACACTGAATTTACAAGATGGAGTAATCATTAGATTCCTCTAATATAAGTTTATTCATTGGTTTATTTCCATCTTCAGTTATTTCAGTTACAACTTCGATTCTTGATCCCTGAGATTCGATGTTATGCAAATCTAATTTTATGGCAAGAGTCATACCTGGTTGAATTTCAAAATGCAGGGAGGAATTCAAATCTGGGTCTTCAACCACATCCAGTCCCACACCATGCCCCACACCTCTTCTGCCAGAAACATAAGGAGTGAAATTATCTGAATATCCCAGCGGCTCTAATCTTTCCAGCATATATTCATACACTGTAAGGGACGACGTTCCAGGTTTAATCAAAGGTACAATTTCTTTTATTATATTATGGCAAGAAACAACTGATTTTTTCTTTGCATCGCTAGAGCCAGGCATCAAAATTGTAAAACCAGAATCATTACAGTAATGCTCATATGAAGGATTAAAATCAATCATAACAAAATCACCTTCTTCAATTTTCCTCTGAGATGGTCTCCACGCAGGATAATTTGTATTGGGGCCACTCATGATAACAGTAGCAGAACCAATATCAGCTCCCATTTTACGACCCAAATATTCTGCTTCAGCTGCCACTTCAACTTCTGTCATACCAACTTGGCATTTATGGATTATTTCAGAAAGTACATAATCATTAATACCTGCAGCTTTTCTCATTAACTCTATCTCTGCAGGAGATTTAATAGCTCTGATCTTTGATAACAATTCACCACAGGAAACAAATTCAGCATTGGGTAAATTGTTCTTAAGACTATTAAAAGTTTTAACTGGTAATAAATTATCACCTATGATTCCAATTCTTGGGTTTTTATTTTTAATTGGTTTGAAAATAAAATCAAGATGCTTATCTATTTCATGTATAGGACGAACATCATCTATCCATATTGTTTCTTTTGCAGCAAAAGAATTTAATCTACCAATCATCACAACAGGATCAGAATCTTCAACAACAAAAATAACCTGGGGTGATTCTTCAATAACATTTATCGGCTTATAATCAGTGAAATATGTTGTGTTACCTGATCTATATTCATCAGAATATATAATCAATGCATTAAAATTCTCTTCATGCATCCTTTCTCTGATTCTAGTCAACCTGTCAGCAAGTTCTAATTCGTTAATAGCCATTATTGCAAAATTATCTAAATAATATTAAAATTGTCATCCAATCATATCTTTTAATTATTTATTTATAAAGGGTAAAAAATGAAAGAAGCTGTAGTTGTAGTCGACATGGTTTATGATTTCGTATACGGGATCCTTCAGACCGATCGTGCTCAAAAAATAATTCCTCCAATTCAATCATTAATTAAAGCTGCAAGAGAATCAGGTAATGAGGTTGTATTTGTGGGAGATGCTCATTTACCTACAGATCCTGAACTAGAAGTGTTCGGAGAACATGCTATGAGAGGAACACCTGAAGCAGAAACAATCAAAGAACTGCAACCACAGGAAGGTGACCATGTTCTGGAAAAAAGAACTTATTCTGCTTTCTTTGAAACTGGTCTTGATCTTCTATTAAGAAGATTAAATGTTGATTCCATTGTTATAACTGGCCTGCACACCCATATATGCTGTCGTCACACTGCAGCAGATGCTTTTCATAAAGGCTATGGATTAACTATCGCTTCAGATTGTGTTGAAGCTTTAACTGATGAGGATCACAACTCAGGGTTAGAGTACATTAAAACTATATATAATGCTAAATCCTTAACTTCTGGCGAAATCATAGAATCATGGGCTACAGGAAGTAAAGTTAAAATTTAACATACATTCTTGAAATTATATTTTTTGAAATTTCTGAACTCTGGCAGCAGGGGCTAATTCAGCTACATATATACTACCCTCTGAATCAACACAAATTCCATGCCCTGAGATAACAGTTCCCTTGCCTGGGCCTCTATCACCATGCCAGCGTGTGATAAGTTCTCCATCAGCGGTCCAAATACTTACTCCACCTGCCTCGGTTTGTTCACAAACATAAAATATGTCATCTTTAATCCATAAATCTCCTGGCATTAATAAATCATTCCATTCTTCAAGATAATTCCCCTCATCATCAAAAATCTGAATTCTATTATTTTCTCTGTCACAAACAAATAGTCTATCTTTAGAATCAAACTCAAGATTATGGACAATTGCAAACTGACTTTCTTTATCCCCAAATGTTCCCCATGATTTTATAAGTTCACCTTTTGAGTCAAATTTGTGAACTCTCTTATTCCCATATCCATCTGAAATGAAAATATCACCTTTAGAAGAAATAGTTAAACCTGTAGGCATATTAAAAGGATTCCCGTTATAAGTTTCTGATGGCTGTAATTTATTTCCAATTGTTCTTATAAGAGTTCCATCAGGATTATGCTCAGTAGCAATGTGATACCAGGAATCAACAAGCCAAATAGTATCTTCCTTAGTTATATAAATTCCGTGCTCATTATTTGAAAAAGTTCCTTCACCCCATGAAGATATAAAGTTGCCATCTTTATCCCAGATAGTTAATGGATGAAGTCCTCTGCTAAATACATGTATTTCATCTTTAGAATTAACATAAACATCTGAAGCTATAGTAAATTCCCAATATCTTGGCATACTAGGCCATGAATCTACCAATTCATATTTAAAATCTCCCGAACCTACAATTACACTCATATCATTCTCCTAATTTTTTAATTCACCTGAAATTATTGCATCATATCTTTCCTCACAAGCTGATATTACAATCTCAACATCTTCAGTAAGGATATAATTCTGATCCAGTAATTTTTCGGTTTCCTGTTTAACTTTATTTAAAAATTCTTCTTTAGTTTTATATCTTTCATTTATAGATAATCTTCTATCACCTTTTTTATCTCTGTCTTCTTTAGTCACTGCAAAAAACATTGAAATACCCTGCATGGCAATCTGCTGATCAGGTTCCCTGGTATCTGGATGTCTTAAATTCCATCCAAAATGGCTTCCAAGAGGTACAGTTAAATCTGGCATTCTTATCCCTCCTATTTCATTTGCATCTTCATCAATATTTGGAACAAAGTTCTGATATGTTTCAAATTCTTTTGCCGGTAACCTTCCAATTCCCTCTGATGCTCTTTCTCCCATATCAACTCTTCGTATCAACCATACTTTTTTAGGATCAGGAGTATTTATATCTAAAATATTGTTAACTTTTTCTATTAACACCTCTGGTTTTATAGCAGTTCCATCATTTATTCTGGGACAGCTACTTGGTGGTGGCAGAGTTCCGTCAGTAGCCCATTTATCAAGATTAATAAGGCTTGCTCTTAATAAAGGTCTGTAATCAACTACATTAAATTTATACATACCAACTGATCCGTCTGGACCTACATCATCAGGAGCTAAAGTACCTGCTCCATGTTGAGTGCCAGAAAAAAGATACATTCTTGCCTCAGGTGCTTCAGGCAGATCCCGTTCTTCTATAGGATGAATATGCATGTTTGCACTATCCCCTCTCCAGTATTCTGCTGAAGAATTAGTATAAAAAACTTTCGGAACAGCATTAATTTTTCTCAATTCATTAAATAAGCCATCCACATTATCTGAATAAGGATCTTTCATTTCTTCATCAGCGAAAGGAAACATATGCCCAAAACCAGGTGCAGACTGCTGTGATGGCTGAGCGTATCTATGATTAAACTCTCCTTTTCTTGCTCCTGCAACATGGACAATATGCCCGTCATATGCAACTTCCCCACTTTCGTCTAAGTTAAGTCCTAAATACAAAATGTGTCTTTGCATTCTTCCAGTCTGAGATATTCCAAAGCCATAAACCTTTTCAAATGGTTTATTTATAGGATTAACATTCGAATCTGATTTAAAGAATGAAGCTATGTCTCTGACAGCTAACATTCCAGTACCAACAACAGGCGCTATGGAAGGAGTATAAGATAAATAATAGATTTTACCAGGCTGAAATCCACTTTCCATATATACATATTCATCACTGGGTTCCACTCCAGAATCAGTTTCATTCGCAAAACTCCATTCCGACCTTGGAACATTACTTTCTGGTCCATCCTCCCAGTCTCTTACAGTTAATCTTGCATTAGGATCATTAATATCCATTGGAGTATTAGGTGTATGAATTCTATTAGCTAACAAATGAGTTTTCTGAACGTAATTAGTTCTGATTTCTATAACAGTTTCACCTCTGAATCCTTTGTCATCAATTTTTGCAAAAGGAGCTTCTAATCCATATAACACGTCATCTTTGATAACGTCCCACTGCCATCCGAGTGAAATCACTGAATATCCGTGATTAAATAAAAATCCATCACCTTCAATTGAATCAAATAAATCCATTCTATTAAAATTACCATGAATCAAAGGCCTGCCTCTGTTAACTATATCAACCATTAATCTGGCATTACCTTTACTTGTATCAGAAGGGGTAATTAATGATACTTTAGATTTGAAATGTACTAACCCATTCTCATCAGTTGGTGCTAATTTTAAATCAACAATAGATTTATTTACCTCGTTATTTGGATCAACAGCAAACTCTACCACTCCGTCTATTTGATTGAACTGACCATGTGCTCCAAAAGATTTGCCATCAGCAAATAGACTTATATTTTTTACATCAAAATTTATAACTGCCATATAATTCTCCTTTAATATATACTAAATTTATCTTCCTGCTGTGTTTTAACATTTATTAAAACACTCCTGCCCTCTTTATTTGCTTTCTCTGCAGCTTTGATAGCAGGGCCAATTTCTTCTGGTTTATCAACATCAATACCAACTGCTCCCAAGCCTTTTGCAATTGTTGTATATGATCCAGTCATATTTCCTGCTCCATATTTTGACATTGCTACGGGCTGGTGATGATCATATCCTCCCATGGTTCCATTATCGAGTACAATTGTTGTAATTGGATTGCCAGATCTTACTGAAGTCTCTATATCCAATCCTGCCATTCCAAAAGCAGCATCACCCATAAAATTAACACAAAATTTATCAGGATTTGCTATCTTAGCTCCAATAGCCAAGCCTATTCCATAACCTAAATGTGTACTTTTTCCCCATCCAATATAACTATGAGGAACAGTAGCAGGATAAAACGGCATTATCTGATCTCTTGGGTGCCCGGCATCATGAGTTATAATTGTATTTTCATGATCAACTGCTTTATTAATTTCATTTATTAGTCTGTAGGGATTTATTGGAGTCTGATCTGAATTTAGCAATTCACTCCACTCTTCATTCCATTCTTTTTTGACTATTGCGATAGATTCAATTACAGAATCATTATTTCTTTTTGTTGCCCCAAGCTGTGCTTTAGTTTCTTCAATTAACATTTCAAGAGTTAATTTAGCATCGCCCAAAAGACCAATATCAGTTTTATATTCTTTAGATATATCAGCAATATTATTTGTATTGTGAATTAAAAATTTACCATCAGGAATATCAATAGCAAAATTTGTTTTAGTCCAGCTTGTTCCTATACCCAAAANTAAATCTGATTCNTTNANCCAGTGCCANNCTGTNTTNGGAGCNGTTCTGTTAGCAGANCCTANNGANAAAGGATGNCTTTCATCAAATGCTGATTTTGCCTGCATNGTAGTTAAAACAGGAANTTGAAGTAACTCNACNAATTCCTTTAATTCNTTNGTNGCNCCNGCATANAANNTTCCCTGCCCTGCCCATATAATCGGNTTTTTTGCATTTATAANATTTGATACTGCATTTTTTANATCATTANTNTNAGGNNCAGAAAGAGTNATNTGNGGACTTGANTAATCATCTATATTATCTATNGTCTGTGCCATNGCNTTGCCTTTCATTTCAAGTAAAACNGGCCCNGGACGACCATTAATTAAGGCTGNCATTGCTCTTCTCATTAANTTTGGAATNTCTTCAGCAGAATTTATNGAGGCTGCCCATTTAGTTATNTGNCCATAATTTTTNGNNGCNGAAAAATTTGGTTCAATATCAGGNTCTCNGTCACCNGCAGGTAAAAATAAAATTGGGACTGAATCTGCCCATGCCTGAGCTATTCCTCCAAAAGAGTTTTCAACTCCAGGGCCTCCCTGACAGCAAAAAACTCCTCTTTTACCTTGAGATGCTAACATTCTGGAAAATCCATCGGCAGCCATAATCCCACCTCTCTCTTGTCTGAATACAATAGGTCTTATCCCAGCATTAGCAGCTGCTTCTATCAAAGGATTTGCAGGAAAACATGCCATCCATTCAAATCCTTCTTTTTTTAAAATGTTTGCAATCGCTTCAAATCCATTCATAATTTATCCTTTTATTTAAGTTTGAGAAACCCAGTTATCATTTGATTGGTCATAAATTTCATATAACTGGTTTAAAGTTTTTTCATCTAATAACAATCCGGTTTCTACCTGTTTAATATTTGATTTCAAGTGTGATAAATTTGTTGTACCTACAATATGTACATTTATTATCTGATGAGATAATGCAAAAGCCAATGACAATTCAATCGGACTTAAATCTGTATCAATATCTATTCCATTAGATTTTATAATTTCATATCTCCTAAAATATTCACTTGCATAAGCTGATGGTGATTTATCTGCTCCCCATGCTCCGTTTGCTATAGGTCTTTTTGCAATTAATCCTTTTTGTGTTTTATTAACACCAGGGAAAACCATATTTTTAGCACCTTGATCAAGAACACTAAAACTAGTTTGAATTGAATCAAANCGGGAATCTAATGAAGCCCATTCTGCTGCTTCATTATCTCCACTGTACCCAATAAATCTAACTTTACCCGCTTCCTTAATTCTTTCAATCGTATCAATTACTTCACCTTCGTGTAATATATCCAAATCACAGGAATGTAATTGTATTAAATCAAGATAATCAGTTTTCATTCTTTTAAGGCTTCTATCAACACTTTTAATTATAGTTTTCTTAGTCCATTCCCTATCTCGTAAATCACTTTCCCCCCATGAGTTTCCATTTTTATCATCATCAGAAGATTCCACATAATGACCACATTTAGATGCGAGAAAATATTCGCTTCTTCTGTGCGATATTGCTCTTCCCAGAAATTCTTCACTATTACCGTAACATGGGGCTGTGTCAAAAAAATTAATCCCCAGATCAATGGCTGAATTTAATAATTTATCGATATTTTGTGATTCTTGAACACTTATTCTTCCTATTTCGGACAATCCAATGCCAAGTTGACTGATTTCTTCTCCAGTCTTTCCAAATTCCCTAATTGGTAAATTCATTAAATTCTCTCCTTCATGGTGTAACAATAGCTCTGGTAACTTCACTTCCTTTGGTATTACCAAGCCATTCTGCTGTTTTAAATGCGTTTTCTATATCTGTTATTGGAAATTCATGNGAGACAACATTGGTTAAAGGATATTTATCTTTAGTTCTAACTAAAAAGTCTATAGCATTCGGTAATATCCATGGATCATAGTGCTGTATTCCATAAAATCTTATTTGCTCAGCAACTAATTTCTGCACATCCAAATTAACCATACTATTTGGAGAAATATGTCCAACTTCAAGATATGTTCCTCTCATCCTACACATCTGAACCCCTTCTTCAACTGCTGCGGGAAAACCAACAAGTTCTATAACTATATCAGCTCCTATCCCATTAGTTAATTCTCTAACCTTATCAACTCTTGATTCAACAGTTGGATATTCATTTATATCAATTATATCAGTAGCACCACACAATTTCGCTAATTCAAGTCTTGGTTTCTGCCCGTCAATTACTATAACTTTATTAGCTCCCATATCAGATGCTATAGCAGTTGCATTTATTCCTAAACCTCCTGCACCTTGTATCACAACATTATCACCAAATCTGGGTTTAGCAATATGAAATGCTTCCATCACCTGTGCCAAAGCACAATTAATAGGTGCTGCAGTAGCATTATTGATTTCATCAGGAATTTTAAATATAAATTGAGGGTTTCTCAAGTAATAATATTGAGCAAAACCTCCGCTACAATTTTCAATTGTTGGGTTAGCTCTTCTAAATTTACACCCCCCTAATTCACCTCGTATACAGTTATAACATTTCATACATGGGAAAAAATAAGAATAGACTACTCTATCTCCTTCTTTTAAAGGTTTTCTTAAAGAATCAGTTTTTATATTACTGCCAATTTCTGCAACAGATCCCATCATTTCATGTCCAAATACAAAAGGATCTCTTGGACCTTCTTCTTCTTTTCGTCCATCACCTCTCCATATATGTAAATCAGAACCACAAACACTTGTAGCTTCAACTCTGATATTTATAGCATCAGGTTCAGTTTCAATAGTTGGGAGTTCAGCAATTTCAAATTTTTTACCTTGATCATGCCATATAGCAGACAATCCAGTTTTTGACATAACAATTTCCAATGAATTTATTTTGAATGATTATAAACATATTCTTATTGCTCTAATCAACTAAAATTGTCAACAATTCATTTTAATTATTTTGTAATGTACTTATAATGAAATTAATTTATTTAAACCTATATGAAAAAGGAGAAATAACATGGACAGNTCTCAGGCAAAATATATTGATATAGATGGTATAAATACNAGGTATTTTGAAGCTGGAGAAGGAGAACCAATGGTACTCATTCATGGCGGTCAACCAGGAATGGCATCAAGTGCTGAAATATGGTTTTTAAATATCGATGAACTTGCAAAAAAATACCATGTTTATGCATTAGATAAACTAGGCCAAGGGTATACTGACAATCCTAAAGTAAATGAGGATTATACAATGGGTGCTCAGGTAAAACATGCAGTGGGATTCATGAATAAATTAAACATTTCAAATGCTCATTTACTTGGTCATTCAAGGGGCGGTTATATGACTACACGAATTGCACTAGAATACCCTCATCTAGCCAAATCAATAGTCATCATTGACAGTGCAACTTTAATGGCAAACCCGAATACATTTAATTTTTATGAAGATGTTGCAGAAAGGGCAAAATTAATTAAAGATCCAAAAGAAAGAACTATTTATTCAGCAGCTCAGAATTCTTTTGGTACTGAACATATTACTGATGAATGGATTGAAGGAATTATGGAATATTCAAAACAACCAAAAAATCAGGAAGCAGTATCAAAATTTGCAGAATTAAGACAAATGTTTGTTGATGATTTAGCTAACAGAAGAAAAGAAACGCATGCATGGATAAGAGCAGGAAGATTACAGACCCCAACATTAGTTATTTGGGGACTTAATGATCCTTCAGCTGTATGGGATCCTATTGGAGTTGATTGCCTGAATTTAATTTTACCTAATGTGGAAAATTCAAGTATGCACATTTTTAACAGATCTGGTCATTCATCATTCAGAGAACATCCAGAAGAATTTAATATGATTATAGAATCCTTTATTAATACTAAAACGAAATAAATCATGAAAAAAATAAATAAAGAGATACTTTATTTCGAGCATTCACCTAATAACAAACCAGTAGAAAAAGTAGATCAAAATGAGTGGTTTGAAGTTGAAACTCAAATGAACAGAGGTCCTGATTCTGATCTAATACCAGCAGAATTAAGAGAGATATATAATCAACACAGAAGTGATTCAATGCCAACTGACAGAGGTAATCCTACTTCTGGGTGTATATGGATCAATGATACCAAAGCTGGTGAAATGCTAAGTGTTAATATAGGTGAAATTAACCCTATTGAAATAGGATGGACTAGATACAGCGGATCTACCGGAGCTCTGCCATCATATTTTGGGCCATCGAATGTAGGAGAAGTATTTAAAGTCTGCAAAATAACTGAAGGGAAAATCGTTTGGAATAAAAAACTTTCAATACCAATTAAACCTATGTTAGGAGTAGTAGGAGTTGCTCCTGAAAGAGAAACAAAACATAACGGATGGGCAGCAGAGTGGGGAGGAAATTTTGATATTCAAGAAATAACAAACGGGGCAACAGTTATGTTGCCAGTTTTTCATGACGGAGCACTTTTACATATAGGAGATATGCATGCTATTCAAGGTGATGGTGAAATTTGTGGTGGTGGTGGAATAGAAACCGGAGGCAAAGTTAAATTACGGTGTAATTCTTCAAAAAAACCAAAAGGTATGACCTGGCCAAGAATAGAAAATGAAACCCATATCATGACAACCGCACAAGGGAAACCTGCTGAAGATGCTTTCAGATTAGGATTACAGGAAATGATATTGTGGATGGAAGAATCTTATTCAATTGATAAAAAAGAAGCATTTATGTTACTTGCACAAATATTAGAAGCAAGGGTAACTCAGTTTGTTAACCCAACTTATACATATCTTCTTAAAGTAAATAAAAAATATCTTGTATAGGTGAAAAATGAATCTAAATATCGAAGATATAAAATCTAATGAGCAAATAATCCAGCTAGCTAGAAATAATCTTGAACAAGGCCCTTGGGATTATCTGGTTGGCGGCGCTGAATCAGAAACAACAATGCGAAGAAATAGATTGGCATTTGATAAACTTGCATTCAGGCCTAGAGTACTAATAAATACTTCATCCATTGATTCATCTTCAGAATTTCTAGGTTATAAAATCAGAATGCCAATTTTACTAGCTCCAATCGGATCTCAGCAAAATTTTACAAAAGACGGAGCGTCTGTTGCAACTAAAGCTGCGAATAAATTCAATGTGATAGATGTAATTAGCTCAGTTAGTGAACCCAATTTAGAAACAATCGCACAAGCTGGTGACAATCCAAAAGTATATCAGTTATATATTCATGGTGATGAAAAATGGACACAGGAGATGATTTCAAGAGCAGTTAAAGCTGATTATAAAGCATTATGTATAACAGTTGACACTCCAAGATTAAGTAGAAGAGAAAGACCAATGATAAGTAAATATAATGCCCGATCTACAAGAGCTCCTTTTAATCCACTCTATGCAGCCTCAGTTACATGGGATTCCTTAGACAAAATACATGCAATGTCTGATCTTCCACTTATTTTAAAAGGAATTGCAACTAAAGAAGATTCAAAAATTGCTCTGGATCACGGTGCAGATGTAATTTGGGTTTCTAATCACGGCGGACGTCAATTAGATTATGGATTAGGAACAATGGATATGCTTCCTGAAATAGTAGAAGCTGTAGATAAAAAAGCTAAAATAGTAATAGATGGAGGAGTACAAAGAGGAAGTGATATTGCAAAAGCAATTGCTATTGGCGCTGACAATGTAGCTATAGGAAAAATGCAATGCTGGGGGCTGGCAGCAGGAGGAGAAGCAGGTTTGATACGTACTCTTGAAATATTAGAAGATGAATATGTAAGTGCACTTGGATTTCTTGGTGTTACATCTACAAATCAATTAAATTCTAATCATGTATGTAAATCTGATCCTGTAACCAATCCTCACGAAATGTCTACCTGGGTAAATATGCCCAAAGACAGATTAACTTAAATTAAACCTAAAACTTTTTATTGTAAGAAAATACAATCAGTTACTATAAATTTCAAGTACATCAGTAATTGCATCAGAAGAAACAAGTTTCACATATGAGGATATATCTTCAAGATGATTCTTTATCTGCTCAGCGGAAATACCTGCCGGCCCATAAACAGTAAACATAACATCTGTAGTATCAGAGGTTATGGGTGTACGGTTATCTGGCCCATAGATTATAGATGATATAATTCCAACATTATCAGATATAAACATATCATCAGGATTAAGATTCTGTACTTTCCCATTCATGCCAGTATATGATTCATTCCCCGTAGCAATGTTAAGCACAACAGGTCGTTGCAATTTGGATATATCGTGTCCAGCAGTTAACAGTTGATTTTTTAATTCGGCAGCAAACATAGCACTCACAAGGGCTGAAATACGTGGAAGATTTCGATTTTTTAAAGCAACTGATTCAAGTTGTAACATTACATGATAAGTTTTCTTAAATTTCTTATAATATTCAGTATATGATCGTATGGTAGGTAGTGTGCGAATTCCTTCTCTACCAGATTCAGAAAAATTATTACGAATTTCATCTTCAATCTCTTTCATCTTATTATCTAAATCAGGATTATTTTTCGGATTCAACGCATTTCTCATTACAAGTACACCAACGGAAGCTCCTGAAAAAGCATCTTTCCATTCCTTAGTTATTTCTAAATTTATAATATTTTCATTGTTTGTCATATATTGTGCATTATAAGTTATAAATATATATAAATGAATATAAATTTTGTTGAGATTTAATTTCATAATTATTATTGGAATAATTATCATAGTAAAATTAATAATCAATGATATGTTATTATGATCTTTATACAGATAAAAATATCAAAAAATAACAAATAAAAGGAATAAATCATGGCTTATAGAGACAAAGCTAGTTTAAGTAAAGATGAAGCTATAAAATTACACAAAGAAGCACTGGTAATTGACTCTCAACAACCTCCAATCACTTCAGGATCTTTATTCACTGACAATATGAGAAAAGCATTAGATGGTTGGTATAAAGATGGACTCTCACAAGCTGAAACCAGGGGATTATTATCTAATATGATAGCCGATGAAATTCAAAATGATCAGGATGCAAGAAATCAATATTTAGATTTATGGGAAAAATCAGGAGTAAATATTGCAAGTGGCACATATGCTGGCCCTGCAAAAATGGAAGATGCATATCAGATATCAGTAAATGGAATAGCAAATGCAATTTCAATCATAAATGCAATACCTGAAAAATTAATGTTAGTTACCACAGCAGATCATATTATAGAAGCTCATGAAACAGGTAAATATGGAATTATATTTGACTTTCAGGATACCACTCCTTTTGGAACTGATTTAAATAAAGTTGATTTCTTTTATAATCTTGGATTAAGAGTAGTACAGTTAACATATAATTTAAGAAACCTTGTAGGTGACGGTTGTACTGAAATACATAAAAGCGGATTATCATATTTTGGTAAGGAATTAGTAAGTAAACTTAATGATATGAAAATGTTAGTCGATGTCAGTCATTGTAGCGAACAAGTCGGTTGGGACTCTATGGAAACTTCAAATGCACCTGTTGTAATTACTCATTCATCAAGTGCAGCAGTCTGCAAACATGCCAGAGGAAAAAGCGATAAACTTGCTAAAGCTATTGCAGATAATGGCGGGTTTTTTGGAGTTGTAATCATTCCAGTATTTATTCAAGATGAAACTCCTAATGCAACCCTTGATCATTGGGCTTTACATATAGAACATCTTGTAAATGTTATGGGAATTGATCATGTGTGTGTAGGGACAGACAAAATGGGTCCTGGTCCTGGTACTGATTCTCTCTTTGAATATCCAACTGAAATGCCTGAAACTAAAGTAGGGGCATTTAATTGGAGTGGGTTTAGAGAGGAACACAGAGTCTCACCAAAATATGCAGACTGGAAAATAGAGGGATATAATGATTTTGGAGATTGGCCAAATTTAACAATCAAATTAGCTGAACGAGGCTTTAACGAAGAAGAAATCAGAAAACTTTTAGGATTGAATTATCTTAGAGTTTATAAAGATGTGATTGGATAATACATAATTATAAAGCGTTATTAATATTTAGAAATTACATCTGTAATTTTGAGTTTTTCAGTTTTTGTAAGTTTCCAGATTGAAGAATTCTTTTCGTCAGTGATCAAAAAAATCTCCCCTTTAGAATTTATATCAACATCTCTTATCCTGCCAATTTTATCCTTTAATATGATTAATTCAGTTTTGACCTTATGTTCTTTTAAAGCTATTTTTATTAGCATTTTATATTTAAGAGACGTGATTAATAGATTACCATTCCATTCAGGAAATTCATCTCCTAAATAAAAAACTATATCACTAGGAGCTATTGAAGGAACCCAAGTTAAAATAGGAGTGGTAAATTCAGGCTTAAATGATTGTCCTGTTCCAATTTTAGTTCCTATATAGTTAGTTCCACCCCACCCAATTTCATTCCATCCGTAATTTCCTCCCCCTTTTATCTTTCCTATAAAATCCCCTCCTTTTGCCCCATGATTAGAAATGTATATCTGGTTATCAGGTGATATTGCCATACCCTGAGGATTTCTCACTCCAATTTGAAAAATTTCTGGTAACCATTCTTTTTTTTCTTTTGAAAAAGGATTATCACTTGGAATTGTTCCGTTTAAGTTTATTCGTATGATACTGCCTGGATGTGCTTGAGGATCTTGAGCAATGGAACCTTGCCCTCTCTCACCAATTGATGCGTAAAGATGCTCATTCAGTATTAACAGTCTTGACCCAAAATGTTTTCCATCGTTGATGAACGGAAGTGCAGTGAAAATTATTTGAAAGTTTTTAAGTTCTTTGAAAGGTTCAGTAAATTTTCCCCTTCCTATCGCTGTGGTAGTCTTTCCTTGGTTATTTTTTATTGTGAATGAAAGATAAAGAAAATCTTTGTGATATAAAAGGTCTAATAATCCTCCTTGTCCTTCTTGTATAGATGGTATGTTGTGTTTGACACGATGAACTGTTTTTGTTTTGAGATTAATGTGGGATAGATATCCTTTTTTTTCAGTTAAAATTATAGAGTTGTCATTGAGAAATTCAATTCCCCATGGTTGGTCAAATTTATAATCAAGTTTTATTTCAGAGAGTAGTATGTTTGAATCATCATGAGGATATTTCCTGTAATCCCTTATCAAATCTTCTGAAGAAACTATCAATGTATTGGATATAATTTTTTCTTTGTCAATAATATCAGTTTCTTGAAATAAACAACTTGAAATGGCAAAAATAATTATTAATGTTATTGGCAGTCTTATCATATATATATTATAAATTTAGTGTTTACCTAATATAATTCTAAAAAAGCCCTATACCTTAAGAGTATTTGGGATTTATTTTGGGATATTTCTAATTAATGCCCTACTCTATTGAAAGAAAAATACTTAGCCTGATATTAAATATTTGGTTTATCTTCGTGCCAAGGGCGAGCAATCTCATATGCCCTTGAAGCTTGAAGAACACCTACTTCATTTTCTTTTTTACCAATAATCTGCAATCCTGTAGGTAATCCATCCTTAGAAAAACCGGCAGGAAGAGTAGCAGCTGGGTTCCCACTCCAATTAAACAAAGATGTCATTGCATGGTAAACATAATTCCATGTAGAAAAATCATGGTCATTACTATGAAATTTTATCTCATCATTCCATTCTTTAAATATAACTTTTCCATTTTCGAAAAATGCTCTTTCATTTATTTTATTAGCAGGGATTGCCATAGTAGGAGCACTAATAAAATCATATTCTTCAAAAATTGATTCTACATAAGCTCTATATTCATATAGTTTTGCCAAGGCCCGAACATAGTCATCTGCTCTTACTTCTTTACCTCTTAAATATGTATTAAATACATGAGGCATAAAAGCATCTGGATCTTTTTTAAGTATATCTTCTCCTCCTCCTGCATATCTTGATGCAAATCCTAATACTTTCATTATCGGTTCTTCCAAGTCATCTAAATTAAAAGTAAAATCAAATGATTCTACTTTAGCTCCAAGATCTTCAAATACTTTCACAGCGTTTTGAGTATTTGTTTTAACATCAGGGTGAATTGGTCTACAACCAAAATCTTGAGACCATGCGATTTTCTTACCAGAAATACCTTTTTCTATATTTGATATAAAATCTGGGGGTGCAGTCTGTATAGTTCCCGACTCAGCATCTGGATGAGGTCCAGCCATAGCTTGCATCATCATTGCGCTATCAATAACATATCTACTCATTGGCCCCATACATGAAAAATTAACAGGGTGCCAGCTTGATAATCCAGCATGTCTTCTAGGAATTCTGCCCTGTGTTCCTTTTATACCATATATGCCACAGAAAGAAGATGGGATTCTAATAGAACCACCTCCATCTGAACCCTGTGCAACAGGTGTTACTCCTGATGCAACTGAAGCTCCTGTCCCACCACTTGAACCTCCTGCAGTATGATCCAAATTCCAAGGATTTCGACAATCATCTCCCAATTTATTTTCTGTAGTTCCACTTGATCCTGCTTCAGGTACATTTGTTTTACCTAAAATTATTCCATCATGTTCTTTTATTCTTTCCACACCGATTTGATCTATATCTGAAATTTCATCTTTGCTTGGTAAAGAACCTTTTGTTGTAATCATATCTTTAACCGGTTCTAGATCTTTTATTGAAGTAGGGATTCCTGCCATCAGACCTAAAGATTCTCCGTTTATTATCTTTTGTTCAACTTTTTTTGCATCATTAATTGCCATTTCAGGATATACATTTAAAAAAGCATTCGTTTTATCATTGGTTTCTTCTATCCTTTCCAATGCCATTTCTGTTAATTCAACTGGTGATAATTCTTTATTGGTAATTAACTTTTTAATTTCAACTAATGATTGATATAAAATTTCTTTATCATTCATTTTGACTCCCATATTTGGTTTGATATAATAATCTTTGGTAATTTCATCATACAACAAATATACAGGGATCATTTAAAAAAATGAACAGTTATTACTATCAAATTGATTCTCCTATTGGGCCTTTACATTTAGCAGCAAATAGCAAGGCACTAACAGCAATACATCATAGTTTTGAAAGATTGAAAGATTGGAATAAAAATGATGTAATTTATGAAAATAAAAAAAATATTATTATTGAAAAAACTATTTTACAATTAACTGAATATTTTAACGGCAAAAGAAAACATTTTAATATTCCTTTAGATTTATCAGGAACGAATTTTCAACTCAAAGCTTGGGAAGCACTAAAAAAAATACCCTATGCGAAAACTGTAAGTTATTCAGATCAGGCAAAACTCATTGGAAATCCAAAAGCTTCAAGAGCTATTGGGAATGCAAATAATGCAAACCCAATAAGCATAATTGTTCCTTGCCACAGAGTAATAGGAAAATCAGGAAAACTAGTTGGTTATGGAGGTGGTCTAGGCAGAAAAGATTATTTATTGGAGTTAGAACAAAAAAATGATTGAATTCGATGATCAACCTCCTATGAGCCCTGCTGCAGATGCCTGGGCTGAATCTGTATTAATTAAATCAGATAAATATAGAAAGGGAAAATATTCAAACTTTTTCCAGTATGGGCCTGATAAAGCACAAAGAATTTATGCCTTCCCAAAACAAATAGATATTAATAATATTTTTTTATTCAATATCCATGGCGGAGCTTGGGAGTTTGGATATCCTGAATGGATGTTATTTACGTATGAATATTTTAAAAATTACAATTTGAATCTGATAGTTCCAGGGTATAGATTAGCTCCCAAATCAAAATTTAAGGAACAAATAGAAGATATAAATAACAGTATAAATTTTATCAAAAAACAATATGGAGAAAATATAGATATAATCCTTGCAGGACATAGTGCAGGTGCACACCTCGCATATTATGCAAGTAAACATAACCAAATCAATGGATTGATTCTATCAAGTGGTGTTTATGATTTAACCAAATATACAAAAAAGTATGTTGAGCAAATAATCACCAAAAATATTTCATCTAAATCAATAAGTCCCATATATGATAATGAAGAAATCAAAATTCCTATCCTTTTAACTTATACAGAACTAGAAGAACAAATTTATATTGATCAATCAAAAGATTTTTATTCCAAAATAAAAGATAACAATAATAGAAACATGATATATACCTTTAAAGATGTAGATCATTATCATGAACCAAATGCAATGAATAAAAAAAATGTATCTTGGGATAAAACATTTAGTAAGTGGTTACAAAAATTAGCTTAGATGATTTACTTTTGGTATGCCGTATACTTCAAAAGGGATATTTTCATATCTGGCTTTCAGTTGAAAAGTAAGATATTTTGAATAATGTCTTGATTGTGCAAGATTACCTCCGTGAAACCATAATGCTTCCTGATGTGTAGGCTTCCACATATTTCTTAACTCTCCTTCCCATGGCCCTGGATCATTTTTTGTATCTGATCCAAGTCCCCAACATTTCCCTACTTTGTCTGCTACTTCCTGAGAAATGAGTTTGGCTGCCCATCCGTTCATTGATCCATATCCTGTTGCAAATACAACTAAATCTGCTTTAATTTCCTTGCCATTACTTAATACAACTGAATTTTCTCTAAATTCTTTTACTTCTGCAGGGCTCTCTAATTTTATTTCCCCATTAATAATAAGATCAGAGCCTCCAACATCTATATAATAGCCGGAACCACGTCTGAGATATTTAACCGATAATCCTGATTCATCTTCACCCCAATCAAACTTAAATCCACTTTTCTCTAATTTAGTATAAAATTGTTTATCGATATCTTTCAATTTTTTTACCGTTTTTTGGCCGTCAACGTGTATTAATTTATAGGGAGTTGAAGCAACAGTTATGTCAGCAATATTTGTTGTAATACCTGCCCGTGCAGCGTTTTCAGAATAAACCCCATTATTGGATAATTCAGTTAATGTTTTAGATTTTGCGACTGTAGTAGATGATCTTTGAATCATAGTAACATTGGCTGCACCTTGTTCCCATAATTCAGCAGCTATGTCATGAGCTGAGTTATTAGAGCCAACAATAACTGCGTTCTTTCCACGATATTCAAGTCCATTTTTAAATCCGCTTGAATGACAATAATCACCCTTGAATTTGTCGATATTTTTTATATCTGGAAATTGTGGCATCCCGGACATACCTGTTGCCAAAATCAAATGCCTGGGAGTTAGTTTTATCTCCTGCCCTTCTCTGTCAGCAATGACTTCCCATGTTTGCTTTTTCTGGTCATAAGATGCATTTAAACATTCTGTAGATCCCCAATAATTTATTTCCATTATTTTCGTATACATTTCGAGCCAGTCTCCAATTTTATCTTTCGGAGAAAAGATAGGCCAGTGATCCGGGAAAGGTAAATAAGGCATATGATCATACCAAACTGTATCGTGCAGACATAATGAATGATATCTATTTCTCCAAGAATCTCCAGGGTTCTGATTCTTATCTATAACTATAGTTGGTACATTTAATTGTCTTAATCTTGCTGCTAAAGCTATTCCTCCCTGCCCTCCTCCAACTATCAAGCAATATGGGTTTTTATTTTCTTCAAGATTTTGTATTTCAATATTTCTATTTTCAAGCCAATTTTTACGGTCTTTAAAAAAGCCAAATTCAGTACCTAATTCTCTTTTATATCCTTTCTTTTCCTCATAATCTTTTAATGAGTCAGTAAGTGTTAACAAAGTTTTACACTTACCATTTATTAATCTAATATGACCGATACATTTTGAAGTTATAGTTTCAAATGTAAACCGAGCTTCATGTACATCACTATTACTAGTTAACATTTCTTGGATTTTAAAATTTTCAGGATTAATCTTATCAATAGTTTTATTTAACATTAAAGAAATATCTTCTTTTGATTCTAAAGTAATGATATTCCAGGTAAAGGAAATTAAATCTCTCCAATAAGTTTCTTTATCAAACAAGTCTAAAATTGCATCAATATCTTTTTCTTTTATTGATTTTTCAAATTTTACTAACCAATCATTTATCACTTGAGTTTCCATATGAATTATTTTAATTAATTTATATTAATGTATAAATGTATTTTAATTAATAGTTATAATAAATCATGTCAATATATTATAAAAATTTCGATAACAAAACAGCCATTATTACTGGTGGGGCAGGCGGATTAGGGGCAGGGATTGCAAAAACTCTTGCTGAACAGGGTGCCAACATTTCACTCATAGATATAGATTCCGAGAGATTAAAAGTAACAAGTAATGAAATTTCTTGTTTTGGAACTAAAATTTCTTTGTTCCAATGTGATGTCACAAAGCAAAATGATGTTAAAAATACTATTAATTTAATAGAAGAAAAAATGGGAAGTACAGATATTTTGGTTAATGCTGCAGGAGTAATAGGATCTGCGAGCTTTGCAAAACCAAATGCATCTGAAATTAAAGATTGGGATTCAACTTATTCAATAAATGTCAGGGGAACATTTATCGTATCTGAAGAAGTTGCAAAAAAAATGAAAAAACGAAATTATGGCAAAATTATAAATATTTCATCACATGGTGGTAAATTTCCTAATTCAGATAATCCCGCTTACTCAGCATCAAAAGCAGCAGTAATAAATTTAACACAATCTCTTGCATTAAGATGGGCTGCAAATAACATAAATGTAAATGTACTTTGTCCCGGGAGTATATGGACTCCGATGTGGGAGAAAAATGCTCAGAAGACTATAAATATGGATAAAACAAAAAAAGATATAACTCCAAGAGAATTGTTTCTTGAGTATATAGAAAAAAATTGCCCTCTTAAAAGAGAGCAGACCTCTGAAGACATAGGAAACGCAGTAGTGTTTTTTGCTTCTGATAATTCATTGAATATCACCGGGCAATCTTTAAATATTAATGGCGGAACAATAATGGATTAATCCTTATCCTGCTAACTGTTTAAACCTTCCAGGATCAGCATCATTCAGAATTTCAGGTACGAAACCAGAATCCACACACTCTGCAATAAATTTTCCAGACATAGGTCCCCTTCCAAATCCTGATGAAGCTAAACCAGAAACTATATATAAATTTTTACAAATTGGAATTTTACCAATTATAGGTTCACCATCTATAGAAAATGGCATAAACCCTGCCCATGTTCTACTGATAGGCAATTCTGATAAAAATGGTAATATCTCAGTTGCATGGTTTTTATTGGATTCAATCCCATTAAAATCCACTTCATTATTAAAACCTAACATTTCTCTGTCACCTCCAAAAATTACTTCACCATTTTTTCTTTGACGACCGTATAAATGTCTTGTTTTTCTTTCACCACTAATATGTGTTAAGTCCGGAGGGGTATTAATATCAGAGCCGTCATCATTATGCCAGTCATATGATGATTCTAATGACGAAAAGGTATTAAATAATCTGGGTGATATTGGTTTAGTTGCCCACATCTGGCCTCTGATCGGAATAATAGGAATATCAAGATCTAATAATTTTCCTAATTTATTACTCCATGCCCCTGTAGCTAAAATAAGATTCTTACAATAATAGTTATTTAGTGAAGTTTGCAAATTATAAGTATTGTCTGAATTTTGCACTATATTTTTAACTTCTTCGTTAATGTTTATTTGAACACCCGATTTAAATGCAGCATCTGAAAACGCAACAGTTGATTTTACTGGATCTGCTTGCGCTCTCAGTGGGTAAAATACAAATCCTAAAAAGTTTTCAGAAATTTCGGGCTCTATTGATCGTGCTTCTCTAGTTGAAAGTATTTCTACAGTTTTACCAACCTTTTTCATCTTCATTACTGTATCCATAACAAAATCATATTGAACTTTGGTCTGAATTGCTGCTAATGAACCAGATTGTCGAAATTCAATATCGTAATTTAAATCTAATTGTAATGATTTAAATATCTCAAGACTCCCATGGGTTAAATATGAACTTAGATCAGGGATATTACCCCATCCTGTTGAACCAATTTGTCCGGCATTTAAACCTGATGCTCCAGAAGAAATAGTTTGTTGCTCAATCAATAAAATTTTACTATTATTTTTATTTGCAAGATGGAAAGCTGCAGAACTCCCAGCTATACCGCCTCCAATAATAATGGTGTCAAATTCATTCATAATAATAGAATTATTTTAGATCTAATAAATATACACTTATAGAATTAGAATAGATAGAATAGATGACATGAAAAATTTACTGGTATTAATTTTGCTTCTTTCTATACTTATATCTTGTAATAAATCTGATGATATTAAAGAAATTGATATTCCATTAAATAATAAATCAGATAATATCCCGAAGAATTCAAATGGGATACATGCAGTTATAGACGTAGAAAAACAAAATCAAATAAGAGAAAAAGCAAAAGCAGAAGCAGAAGCAGAAGAAAGGGATAAAATATTAGCTGAAGCTGAACAAAAAGCAAAACAAGATGCTAAATTAAAAGCTGAACAAAAAGCTAAGGAAGATGCTAAAGCCAAAGAATTAAATACCAAACTTTCTATAGATAAATTCAAATTAAAATATTCAAATTTATGGCAAATAGAAAAAGAAACAGCTTCACATATAGAATTAAAAAGTTTATCTGGAACCTTTAATTTTGAAATAACAAAAACGCCTGTATCAGACTTGGTTCCATTTACAGCATATTTGTTAAGCAGTAATACGGATTACAATCAAATATCTAAAACAGTGTCTGAAAAATTCACAGGTTATATTAGTGAAGGCAAATACTTAGATGGCAGTATGGGGAAAATTGTTACTATGGCAGTAAAAGATACTGGGATTGTTATCATATCTATAAACAGTAAACCTGGAAAATGGTATTTAAATTCTGAAATTTTTGATTTGATGCTTGATTCATTGGAAGTTAACAAAGAATGAAAATTATAATAAACAAATTTTATAATATGCCATCTTTATTACTTATAAGCACAGCTTTATGCTGGGCATTTAATACTATATTTGGACAATTAGCTGTAGGTGAAATATCTCCCCTCCAGATCGTTCCTTTAAGGTGGATATTTGTAAGTATTTTTTTATGGATAACATTTGGTAATCAAGTAAAATCAAATTGGAATTTGATAAAACCACATATTCTTAAAATTATTTTTATGGCATTCATGGGATTCAGTGGTTTTAATATACTTTTTTATACCGCTTCTCACGAAACTACTGCAATAAATATTGGAATCATCCAGGGTGCAGTTCCTATATTTGTAATTATAGGCGCTTATATAGCATATGGGACTAAAGTGAATTTGATCCAAAGTATTGGAGTAACAATATCTTTAGTTGGAGTAATAATAGTTACTTTATCGGGGGATATAAATTCATTGTTAGATCTAGAGGTAAATCGCGGTGACTTAGTAATGCTCTTTGCGTGTTTTATGTACTCTTACTACACAATTGCATTAAAATCACGTGTACAAATTTCTGGAATTGCATTCTTCACATTAATGTCTGTAATAGCAATGTTTATTGCATTGCCATTACTTATAGTTGAATTTGTTATATCTGGAATAACTTACCCTACAACTGAAGGCTGGATCATAACATTCCTGGTCGCAATCTTCCCATCTTGTCTTGCCCAGATATTTTATCTCAGAGCAGTAGACTTGGCTGGCCCGGGGAAAGCAGGAGTGTATACAAATATTGTGCCAATATTTAGCTCTTTTTTGGCTATATTTTTATTAAATCAGTCATTTGAAATATATCATGGTTTATCATTGTTACTTGTTTTAATAGGAATATGGCTTGCACAAAAAGAAACTAAAAGTTTACCGTCATAAGTTCATCAGCCCAAATCACTCCACCTTTATAGTTCGTTTTAACTTCTTTAAGAACGTCATCTTTTACAGAATCAAGATAATGAGCCTGATGAGTTAAAACTAGCAATTTTACATTTGCCTCTTCAGCCATTTTCCCTGCTTGAAGAGCACTTGTTTCTGATAATGAAGTTGCATTATTTTTCATTTCATTTTCCAGTCTGATACATTCCATTACTAAAACATCTGCATTAGCAGATAAATCTATTAATGCCTGACAAGGTTTTGTGTCTCCTGAAAACACAATCGAGCCTTCACTATAATCTACTCTGTAAGCTAATGAATCTAAATAAGGTTGTACATGCTCAACTCTTGCGCTTGTGATTTCCCAATCTTTTCCTGAGCTTACTATACCAGGGTTAATATTATAAGAATTTACTTTTGGAATTGGACGAGGTAGTTTCCCTCCTCTTTCTTGATAAGCCCACAAACTTAAAGGATGCTTAGTTCTTGCAACAAAATCATGCCAGTAAGCACCATCGTTTTCACCGATGAGTTTATCAGTTAATTCTTTTGTAGGAGGGGGGCCATAAACATTTAATTCTTTTTCTTTCCCTATTGATTGGTCAAATCTTGTAAGTAAAAAACAAGCATAATCTGCATCGTGGTCTGAATGATGATGAGTAAAAAACAAATTAGAAATATCTAAAGGACTAATTTTTGATTTAATCAATTTATAAGTTGCGGCAGGACCGCAATCAAACATAAACCATTCAGCACCCATCTTCAAGGCATAAGCAGAACCCCACCTGACATCACTAGGAGTAGGAGTACCTGAACATAGTATTTTTAAATTAATCATATTGTTATCTACGATTAATTTTGAGTATATTTATAACATTCAAGAGCTAAAGATCCCATTGTGTCATTAGCAGAATAAACTCCTGCAGCTCCATTATCTAAATATTGAGGCACATTATCAGTATAAGCACACAAAATTACACCAGGATGGTTTGAGGGATAAATAATACCTGAATCTGAATAGCCAGTCTGATAGCTGCCAGTTTTGTGAGCAACTTTAACATCATTATCTTTTGGTCCCGCTGCAGAAGGAGAAGCTAATTTTAATGGAAGTCTATTATTTAATTTTTGTGATAAAAGAATTTCCATTGCAATCTTACACAATTCTATTGTTGATCCTAGTTTGTTAGCTGCACTTTGGTCTGAAATGCTTTGATGAATAATTTCCAATAATCCTCCCACATCATTAGGAGTTGTTGAATTAACTTTATTTACATCCGCTGAAAGATGTTGTTCTGTAGGAAATCCTACTAAATGATTAGTGTTTTTCATTCCAATACCCTGACAAAAATCATTAATATAATCTAAGGTAAGAATTTCAGTTACAGTACCAGTAGAAACATTATCAGAAACAATTATCATCATTGTTAATAAATCCTGAAACTTTAGTTTAAATCCTGGAAGAAAATGTTGGAAGCAACCTGAATGAGTACCGAAATATTTTGTGTCAGGGACTATTTCGTCAGTTAACGATATTTTGCCTTCATTAACAAATTTCATTGCAGCCATGAGAATTGAAATTTTTCTTGTGCTGGCTGATGGCCCAATTTCATCTCCATTTCTATTTAAAGATTCACCTGTTTGAAGATCTTTAACATACCACTTAACATCAAATTGTACTTCATCACACAATTTATTTAAGGTTTGATCTAGTTGATTTATGGAACTCATAATTAACTCCTATTCATAAATAAATAAAATTTATAATTAATATAATATATTATGCCGGATCAATTAATACCCCAGGATTTAAAATACCTGAAGGGTCGCAAACTTTTTTCATTGCTTTCAATGATTCTGCAAATAATTCTGGTCTTTCAACATCATACCAAGGTTTATGCAATCTCCCTACAGCATGATGATGCGTGATAGTTCCTCCTGCAGACATAATAGCATCTGAAGCTGCTTTTTTTATTGCATCTTGCTGTTCGAAGTAACCGTCTTTTTTATAATTTCCAACATAAGTGTAATAAGGGGCTGGGCCGTCAGGATACACATGTGTAAATCTACAATTTAAAGTACCTCCTCCACATACATCATTAAGGGCAGCTTGAGTTGCTTCTCTTACTTTTTTATCAAATTCTGGCCACTTATCCCATGTTATTGCAGTTTCAAATGTCCCAGTCACCATTCCTAATCCTGCAGTAAGACCACCACCTACATTTATAAAAGCATTTCTCCATGCACCAATTGCTCCTCCTCTCCCAGTAGGAGCACCAGTTCCATCATCAATAATTATATTGTCATCTGTAACAATGCCATTACATGATTTTGCAATTTCTATAGCTTGATCAAGGGGCCACTTTTGAGACAAATCTGAAGATTCAAATCCGATAATCAACAAACTCATCCCATTATCAATACCTGTGCTATCAGCAGTCAAATCAGGATCTAAAATACGCAAATTAGATGGCCATAATTTTGCCTGTGCAATTTGCCTTACTGCATCATAACCGTTCTCCCATGAATTAAACATAACAGCAGCAGTAGCTCTATATTGTGGTCTTTTTTGAATTCTCATCCAAGCTTCTGTAATAATACCCAGAATTCCTTCACTTCCGATAATGATACGATCTGGATTAGGACCCGCCCCACTACCTGGCAATCTTCTTGATTCCCACCATCCAGAAGGAGTTATCATTTTTAAAGATTCAACAAATTCATCTATATGGGTGTGATTAGTTGCATAATGCCCGCCAGATCTTGTAGCAATCCAACCACCAAGTGTAGATTCAACAAAACTCTGCGGATAATGTCTTAATGTATGTCCTGAAGGTTTTAACTGTCTCTCAAGTTCAGGGCCATATATACCTGCCTGAATTTTTGCAGTTCTTGAAATTTCATCTATTTCTAATACTTGATCAAATTGATCCATATCAATAGTAACTATCGGACCTTTATCTTCAGGAGGGGTAACTCCACCTACAACAGAAGATCCTCCCCCATAAGGTATAGTTACATAATTATATCTATCACACCAATCAAGAATTTCTGCAAGTTCATCCTCATTAGAAGGATGTGCAACTACATCAGGAGGGTTTGGAAATTTACCCAAAGCTGCAAGTTCTCTTTCTGCACCATATGAATGTAATGATCTTTCATAGTTATCTGTGAAACAATAACTTGAAAGATTATCTGGGATTTTAATCCGTGAAGTTCTTAAATTTAATTCATGTGCAAGAGGAATTTTTGGAGGAATTATTTCAATTCCAATTTTCTTTGATAATTCAGCAGCATGTTTCTGCCTTTCTGAATTTGTAGGTTCATCTTGTTGATAACCCCAGGTCCATATACTTCTCTTTGGTTTTTCTACAAATGACATAATTTTTTCTTCTGATTATTTATAACAAAATTATAATAATATTTTTAAAATAATAAACACAATATCAATATCTTCAAAGGAAGCTATATGATAAATTCAAATTAAATTTAATTTGAATCATGCTAGTTAAAATAATTACAGGCTTAATCATAGGCACAGGTATGTCATTTATAATGTCTGGAATAATAACAATAGTAAATACTGGTATAGATGATGCATATTTATCCAGATGGATGAAAGCCTGGGTAATTGCTTGGTCAATTGCAACACCAATAGCAATTATCATAGGGCCGCTAGCACGAAAATATGCAACTAATATTGCAGATTATATGAACAAATAAATTTTAAGAATTAATTCCTCTTCTTATAGCTTTACCCGGTAAATTACCTGTATGTAATTTATCTTTTATTACAAATTCTCCATTTACAATTACTTGTTCTATACCTTCAGAAAGCAATCTGGGATTATTTTTAGTCGCTGGAGCTTTAATTGTTGGTAAATTTAAAACTACAATATCAGCATCATATCCGTCCACCAACAACCCTTTTTTACCCAATCCTAATCTTTGTGCAGGGAAAGAAGTCATTTTCCTAATTGCATCTTCAATTGGCAGCAGTTTATCATCTCTTGAAAATTCACCAATAACTTTAGTGAAATTACCGTATGTTCTTGGATTTGGATAATCTCCAAAAATTAATGAATCTGATGCTATCATTCCTGCAGGATGTTTAACAAATTCAGGGATACTATGAGGAGTATTTCCTAATCCTACCGTTGAAATACCTAAATTCTCATCAATTAACAAATCAAAGATAGTTTCACATGTGTCTTTATCTTGAAACAATGCTATTTCAGAAACCGAAAGACCTTCATATATTTTATTATGCTTATTCTTAAAATTAGTAAGCCAATTTTCTTTAAAAGCATTATGATTGATTTCCTTACACATTTTTTTTCTCGAAATTGGTGATTTGAGATGATTCATTAAAGTTTCAGGGCCACCATCTTTACTCCAGTCAGGAAGAAGAATTGTAATTGTTGTTCCAGAATATGGATAAGTATAACAATCAAATGTTACATCCATTCCTTCTTCTCTGGCATTCTCTACTAACCCTAAATAATCATTGTAACTTCCAACTCCAGGATCTCTTTGTTTGTAATGAGTCAAATGTACTGGGATACCAGATTTTTTCCCTATTTCAATAGCTTCATGCCAGGGGGCAAGTATATTATTATCCGTTATTAATTTTGCTCTTGTATGAGTATGATAAAAACCATCTAATTTATAAGCTTCTTTACTAAGATCAATTAATTCTTCAGTATCTGCATATGCTCCCGGTGGGTAATCAAGTCCGGTAGATAAACCCCAAGCTCCTTCTTCCATACATTCTCTTAATACNGAACNCATATTTTCTATTTGNTTTTTTGTGGCTCTTNTATTATTCCATCCAACTCCCCATATTCTNANAGGNCCATTNCCTATCATACAGGCAATATTTACAGAAACTTTATTATCTATTTTATTTAAATATTCCACTGTCTTTAGCCANTCAGCTTGNGGNGGATAATCGTTNAAACCAGAATCNAACCATATATATCTTTCAAGNTCNGATTTGGTTTTAAAAGGAACAGGNGAAACTCCATCTATGCCAACTAATTCAGTTGTAACTCCCTGGAAAACTTTTGGTTCATGAGTNGGTTTGCCAAATATTGTTAAAGAAGAATGAGAATGTAAATCGATAAATCCCGGAGTAATAATTTTATCAGTACAATCAATTTCAAAATCTGGTTTTGGATATTCCTGATTTCCACGTAATATCGATATCTTATTATCACGTATTAATACTGTACCAAAATACCCCGGACTACCAGCTCCATTAATAATCAAACCATTTTTTAAAGCAATATTTTGTGTCACATTATTTACATTTTATAAATTAAAAATAATTAGTCATTAATTTTCAAATCTTCTAAACTTGGTATAACTTTTTCAGATAATAATCTTAACGATTTATGCCAATTTTTCTTATTTTCTGAATAATCTAAAACCTGACCCAATAAAACTCCAAATCCGCCTGATATTTCAAATAATNTTCTAATTTTATTTGNAACAGTTTCCGGNGANCCTACTATCCATATATGTTCTANCATATACTCAACATTAACATCTTCTGTTTTAACNGAAAGATCGTGTTTGTACCCATGGATAGTTGGATTTTCACCGTCTTTAAAAAGTGGTAAAAGATATTCTCTCCATGCTCTTGAAAGCATCCCTTTTCTCGCATAATTTATTGCTTCTTCATCTGTATCTGCAACCCATATATCTCTTAAAACTCTCCATTTTTGCCTGTCNGGTTTTAATCCTGATTTCANTGCCCCTTCGCTAACAGAATNCCAATGTGATTTTAAAAAATCACCNCCTGCACCAANACTCATAGGAATAAATCCTTTCTCACCCGCAACTTTTAATGTNCCTGAATTAAAACTACTTCCTGCTAATCCAATAGGCGGATAAGGTTTTTGATAAGGTAACAAAAAATGCCTTAATGATACATGTTCCCATTTCTTTGGATCAGGTTTTCTCACAGTCCAAAATTTACCATNAAATTCACCCGTTGTATCTTGATCCCATAAAAACAACATTATATCCAATGCCTCTCTTGTCATAGCTCTGTTTTCACCAGCTTTAATATCTACATTAAATATCTCAGCATCGCTTGGNAGCCCACCTGCACCTATACCTACAAGTAAACGNCCTTTACTTAAATGATCTAAATATGAGATTCTTTGAGCTAATTCAACAGGGTGATGATATGGTAATAAATGAGCCCCTGCACCAAGTCGTATATTCTTTGTTTTTAATAAAGCTTGTGCAATTAAAATATCAGGNGAAGGAATAGGNTCCCANGGNGCTGTGAAATGCTCCCCTACCCAAACTTCCTGATATCCAAGTTGATCNGCTACTACAATCGTTTCAATATCAAAATCATGAGCATCATTAATACTCACTGTAGGAGGATGGTTGGGCATCATAAATAGACCTAATTTTATTGCCATATCATTCTCTTTACACAGGGGGAACTATTGATTCAGGTTTATCGCCTCTAGCTACTTTTGCTGCATTAGTTACTGCAAATTTGGCAATATTAATCTCCGACTCATAAGCTCTGGTAGCGAAATGTGGGGTNAATATAACATTTTCTAAATTAATTAAAGGATTATCCATTTTTATAGGTTCAATTTCAGTAACATCAAGACCAGCACCAAATATCTGTTTACTTTTCAAAGCATTAATTAATGCTTTTTCATCAATCACTGGGCCTCTGCTAGTATTTATAATAAGAGCACTATCTTTCATCATATTAAATTCTTCAACTGAAAGCATATGATGTGTTGTACGTTCCAAAGGTACATGAACTGTAACTATATCTGATGTTAATAATAATTCATTTAAACTGACTTTTTTTGCACCAGAATCTTTAACATATTGTTCAGGAAAATTAATAATATCATGATAAACAATTTCACATTCCCATCCATTTAATCTTTTTGCCACTCTTGACCCAATTCTACCTAGCCCAATGATGCCAATCCTTTTTCCNACCAAAGTATGATATTCTGATCTATTCCAACTTCCTGGAGTATAAGATTCACTATTTTTATTTTGAGAAGTTTCAGTTTCAAAAATATTATCCATCAAATCAGGTACAGCAAAATTCTGATAATTTCCTTCTTTTAAATTTTTTATTTGAAGATCAAGTTTCCTGTAAACTGAAAACATTAAAGCTATTGCATGTTCAGCCACTGCTACTGCATTGCCTCCTCCATTGTTTGCTACAGAAACACCAAATTCAGCTAATTTAGATTTTTCAAGCCAATCAGTACCCGCACTTGGTGTCTGAATTAATTTAATTGAATCAACTTTAGCAACTAAATCAGTTATATATTTATATACACCCTGTGTTATTAATGCGGTAANTCCTTTACATTTTGTTACNATATCTTCTAAATTACTGTCCCCATCAATAAAAGCTAACTCAANATCTTTTTCTTTGGAAGCAAAATTAATTAAATCTTGACCTCTTTCAGAGTCTTCATANCCATTTGGAGCTAATACANCAATTTTATATTTAGACATTAATTTATCCGTAATTTTGATTTGTTTTATTTTAATATTTGATTAATTACCATTCCAGTTACATTTGCCGCCAACAAGACAGGTACATTTAAATTTTCATGAATATAATCTTTATGAGTGCTTCTCATTCCCATGCAATTTAAATACACAAGATCTGGCTTAAATTGTACAAAAGAGTTTGTTACATCAATCCAACTTTGATCAGCTGAAACATCGGGGTTTCCATANGGAGATGATGCATAAACATCAGCATCTATATTCTTAAAATTCCATTTTTCATATTCTTTTTCTATCTGATTACTATGTGGCTGTACAACACCTAATTTAAAATCTTTTTTATTTGAATAATCCATGATCAAGTTCTCAGTAATCTTGCCTGGAAAAAGAATTGGTATTTGATAATTTCCCATTTCTTCATAGCCTGTGCAAGCCATTACAATTACATCTACTTTAGATACGATTTCAGAAATATTNTTATAAAGAATTTTTGTAATTTTTTTATGAGAAACTTGTATTTCAGTTTCATCATCATATAGTGTAACTAAAGTATCACTATCAGACAAAGGAGCAAGATCATTGAGTTGGTTAGGTAATATTTTATCTAGGGCACCGCTATGTGTGAAATCCACTTCATAATCTATTGTTTTTTTTAATTCGGATTCTATATCCAATCTTGGGGATTTCCCGATTGTAACAATNCCTATATTAAATTCTTTTTTCGATTTCAATAATATCATTTGATATATATATATATATAATGTAAATATTATTATTTAATATTAAACATAAATGATGANAATATAAATGAAAATCATTAGAAAATCATTGTTAAATTTAATATATATATTATTTATTTTAATTTTATCTTTATCTTGCTCAAATAATGATGCTATTGAAGATGATAAAAAATCAATTAACGGAGTAACTAATACTCAAATTGAAATAAACAAATTAAATCAACAAATTGAAACCCTGCAAAATCAAATAATAACTAAAGAAAAAAAAACTAAAGATATAGAATCTCTATTACAACAAGCTAATCAAGATTTAGAATCTGCTGAAAACATCATAATAGAATTATCAAAAAACAATCAGGGTAATAATGACTCTATTCCTCCACTTCCTCCTGAGATAAATCCTTTTCCTATTCTTGAAAAAACTACTGTTGTAAAAACAGAGACTTCTTCTAAAATTGCAAAAATAGCTCCTGCACCTAAAATTTCAGATGTAATAACAAAAGTAAAAGCTGATGCTGATGCTAAGGCCAAAGCTGATGCTGATGCTAAGGCCAAAGCTGATGCTGATGCTAAGGCCAAAGCTGATGCTGATGCTAAAGCTAAAGCAGAAGCTGATGCCAAA
>NZNN01000033.1 GCA_002694895.1 Chloroflexota bacterium | reverse complement strand
AGGTATGAATACTTATGTTAAAAGAACTAGTTCAGGGATAGCTATTGATGGATCTGGGTATGCTGTATCTTCAAAGCAGTTAATACATGCAGTCTCATGTATAAATCAAACTCAAATTAAAAAATATANCGAATCCGGTGGTGAGTGTACAANTCTACCAGATTAACAATTTTCANTAATTTTCATCAACAAATATAAANCATAGTGAATTCAACCCACGANCCAAATACTATTTCAAATATAAAAGTCCTGATAAGCNTATTTGGTGTTTGTGCTTCTATATTTCTTTTTACTATTGGACAAGGAGCAACTAACCCAATNTTACCTCTTCTTGTACAAAACCTAGGACATACAGCAGCTATAGCTGGGTTCGCAGTCGGAATTTTTGGANCNGGAAGATTTATTACAAATCTACCATCNGGNATATTAGCACAAAAAATTGGGAGAAAACCAATCTTAATTATTGGCCCATTAATAGCATCCGTTGGATATTTCCTTACTGGTTATGTCGATTCAATTCAACTCATCTTATTATCAAGATTAATCACTGGTATTGGAGGTGGGATGCATTTCGTTGGCGCAAGTATTTATTTGAGAGATATATCTAGCTTAAATAACAGAGGNAGAATACTGAGTTTACAAACAATATCAATTTTAATCGGGCAAACTATTGGTCCAATAATTGGAGGTTATATAGGAGAATTGTATGGATTCACTAGCCCATTTATATTTGCATCTATTTCTTTAATTATAGCAATTGTATTAATAATCACTACTGTTATAGAACCATCAAATATAAATCAAAATTCAAACCAAACAAATGATTCCAAANCAAAAAAGAAACTTGGAATATTTCAATTATTATATTTATTCATTAAATCCGGATTACTACCAATAGGGCTTATGACCATGTCACAATTTTTCCATAGATCCGGAGGAAGATTTACTATAGCTCCGCTTTTAATACAAAATAAAGGATTAACTGCATCAAATATTGGAGGATTTTTTAGTGTCACTTCTCTTGCTCAATTAACAACTGCATCTTTATCAGGATATATTGTTGATAAATTAGGAAGAAAAATCCTTCTAATTCCTGGTACAAGTATAATTTTACTAGGGTTATTTTTGTTTGATAATTCCAATTCCTATCCTATGATTTTNGTGGTTGCTATTCTTCTTGGAATAGGAGAAGGATCATTAACATCATCAACAGTTACATTATTTGCTGATAATGCTCCCAAAGGATATGAAGGAGTTACCATGGGCTTATACAGAACATTTGGTGACTTCGGNTTTATGATAGGACCACCAATACTAGGTTTTATTATTCAGCAAATGAATTTTAGTTCAGCATTGTTAGTCGACGGTATACTGATATCAGTCTGTACTCTTGCAGTAGTTATATTTGCAAAAGAAACTAAAAAAAGAACTTAGATAATNTCAGCTATAATTTCAACAGGATGTTTTGCNCGANCTTCAGTACCATGATTTATTTGNTCTCTNCACGATACGCCCGCAGCAACAACAGCAATTTCTCCTTTTGATCTTTTAATGCGCGGTATTAAATCTCTTTCTGCTAAAGCAATTGATATATCATATTTATCTTTAAAATAGCCGAATGAACCTGCCATACCACAACACCCATTTTCGACATATTCGCAATTATTGAATCCAAATTTTTCAAGTAATAATTTCAAAGATGAATTTCCTAATANTGATTGTTGATGGCAATGAGGTTGTACTATGATTTTTTCATATTTATGTTTTTTNAATTTAATCTTTTCCCAAATTTTATTTTTTGTAAAAAATTCNTCAATAATATAAACATTGGATTTGATTTTTTCAGCCTTATCTTTGTATTTTCCATCTAAAAGATCNATAAAATCTTCTTGAAATCCAAGAATACAACTTGGCTCTATTCCTATTATTTCAATTCCATNTTTTACATATTCATATAAATTATCAATATTATGCTTAATATTGATTTTAGCTTTATCTATCTGTCCAGAAGATAACATGGGGCGTCCACAACATTTTGTATCGCCAGGAACAATAACATTGTACCCTAGTTTATTTAATATTTTTTTGACTGCAAATCCGATCTCTGGATTCTGGTAATTTAAAAATGTATCAGGAAATAATAAAACAGATTTCTGATATTTATCTGTAGAAGTATCACTAAAAAGAGATACTAAACTTTTTTTTGCAAATTTTGGNAATGTCCTTCTTGANTCAATNTCAAAAAATATATCTAATATTTTTTTNACTATACTCAAATCCGTAACAAAGTTAGTTAATACAGCAGTTAGAGATCCCATTTTACTGAAAAAACCTATATTNCCAATAAACTTTTGGGATAAAGGGCGTTTATTAGATTTNTAATACTGATTTANATATTCATATTTTAATTTTGCCATATCAACATTTGATGGACATTCAGACTTACAGGCTTTACATTCCAGNCATAAATCTAAAATTCTAAATAAATTTTTATCTTTCCAACTAGAATTAGGTAATTGCCCGGAGATTAAACCTCTAAGTGCATTTGCTCTACCTCGNGTTGAAAGCTCTTCATCTCTAGTTACCATATAAGATGGGCACATAACACCCGAAGTTACTTTTCTGCAAGCTCCTTGCCCATTGCACATCTCTATAGCAGAGGCAAATCCTTTCTCTTTTGTGAAATTAAAACCTGTATCAATATCAAAAGTTTTATATTTNGGTCCTATTTTTAAATTTTGATCAATATCTTGCGAATCAGTAATTTTACCAGGATTCATCAAATTGTATGGATCGAAAACTTTTTTTAATTCNCGNAAAGCATTATAAATTTTATCTCCATACATTTTTTTATTCCAATAACTTCTAACTAATCCATCACCATGCTCACCACTAATAGATCCACCATATTTTATTACCAAATCAGTTATATCAGATGCTATAAATTTCATTTTATTAACTTCATCTTGCATTTTAAGATTAATTAACGGCCTTATATGCAAACATCCAACGCTTGCATGTCCGTAATATCCAGCAGTAGTATCATACGATCGTACTATTTGATCAAATTCTTTAACAAATTCAGGTAAATACTTAGGATCAACAGCTGTATCTTCGACAAATGGGATAGCTTTGTAATCACCAGGAGTGCTCATCATCAAACCTAATCCTGCTTTCCTTACATTCCATACTTTTTCTTGGTCAGATTTCTCCAATAACAATTTTGTAGAATATCCAAATTTTTGTTTGTCTAAATTAACTTTCAATTTATTTAATTTATCCTCAAGTTCGGTTTTACTATTTGCAATCATTTCAACCGCAAGTACCGAATCAGGATCTCCGTCAATAAATGTCATCATTCTTGAATACTCGAGATTATTTTTAGCTTGTCTCAAAATCATATTACCAATATGTTCAATAGCAGATGGATTATGTTCCAAGATTGAAACAGTTGCCTCCATTGAAGCAATCAATTCATCAAAATGAACCACAGCTAATCCGGTAAATTTTGGTTTGTCATGAACAAGTACTTTAGCTTTTGAAAATGCAACCAATGTNCCTTCTGATCCAACAACAAATTTAGCTGAATTAAAATTTTTTACATNAATCAATTCATCTAAATTATATCCGGATACTCTTCTTTGAATAGAAGGGTATTTTAATTTAATTTCCTCAATTATATTTTTTCTAAATTCAATTAATTTACNTGAAATCTTTTCATGNTTTAAATTTAGATTATTATTGTTCTCGTCAAAATATCTTTCCCCTTCATAACCTAATTTTAATGGGTTTCCACCTACAGTAAATGCATCNAGTTCTAATACATTATCTATTGTTTTCCCCCATAATAAAGAGTGGGCACCACAAGAATTATTTCCTATAGCACCACCTATATTNCCTCTATTACTGGTACTNGGATCAGGTCCNAAAATTTTATTTGCATGCTCCATATATTTATTAAGNTCATCTAAAATAATTCCTGGTTGAACTTCAACCCAATTTTCTTCAGGATTAAAATCTAAAACTTTATTCATATACATTGAAAAATCAATAATCAAACCTTCACCTACTGTTTGCCCNCCCAAACTTGTTCCACCTCCTCTTGGGGTAATAGATATTTCTTTATCAAAGGCATATNACATTATTTGCTGTAAATCATCTTTTGATTTAGGGAAAGCAACACCAATAGGAATAATTTGATAAATACTTGCATCAGTTCCGTATATCATCCGTGTTTTAAGATCTGTTCTAATATCTCCTGATATTTTANGATTTAAATTTTTATCCAAATCATTAATCAGGGTATTATTTGTTGAAAGAATATTAATATTTAACTCCTTNTACTGAAAGAATGAAACTCTCTATTTTATTTTTATCCTTAATCTCATTAGATTCTACTCCCGAAGATACATCTACTCCCCATGGGTATAAGTCTTCAGTAATTCTCTGAATATTTTCCGTATTCAATCCTCCAGCTAATAAAACATTATATTTTTGAATTATTTTTTTTGCATTAGATAAATTGATTAATTTTCCTGACCCACCATAATGNCCTTCCACATAACTATCTATTGANACCAATCCTCCTATAGCCTGAATCTTTTCAATACAATCAAAGACATNTGTAAGTTTTATATTTTCAGAAATTTTTATTTGTTTAATAAAAGGTAAATCTAAATCAGTCAAATAACTGAAATTTTCATCACCGCATAATTGAGCATAATCTAATGAAAATTTACTAAAAGTATTCTTAACATAATCTATGGGCTGATCAGCAAACAAACCTACAAGTTTGGGTTTATCTTTTATTTCACTCAAAGAATTCACTATATCTTGTGCTTGGTCATGTGTAACTTTCCTTTTCACACTTTCAACAAAAACCATTCCTAAATAATCTACTCCNANAGAAGCTGCATATATAGCATCAGTTTTATCTTTTAGCCCACAAATTTTAATTTTAGTCATTTGTTAATTCTATAATTTTTTTATAAGGGTCATCTGAGGTAATGATAGCCTCTCCAATTAAAGCAGCATTACATCCGGCATTTTCTAAAACAGAAATATGTTCTCTNTTAAAAATTCCACTTTCACTAACTTTTAATATATGATCAGGAATTTTTTCCACCAAATTTAAAGTTGTATTAATATCAACAGAAAAATCATTTAAATTTCTATTATTTATTCCTATTATTTTTGTATCTGATNCCAAGGCNTTTTCAAGTTCAGTTAAATTATGAACTTCTACTAAACACTCTAAGTTAATATTTTTCGCTAATAATACAAAATCACTTAATTGCTTCTGAGATAAAATACTTGCTATTAATAAAATAGCATCGGCACCATAAAATTTTGATTCAAAAATTTGATATTGATCAATGATGAAATCTTTTCTCAACACTGGAGTTGAATCGTATTCATTTAACTTCTTCAAATTAATTATATTATCTAATGAACCTTTAAAAAAATTTTCTTCTGTGACAACTGATATNGCATTAACATTAGCATCCAAATAATTTTTTGCTAAATTTATAAAATCTTTACCATTCATTAGTTTTCCTTTGCTAGGTGATGTGTCTTTTATTTCTGCTATCAAGCTCACATAATCATTATTTAATGAATCATAAAGGCTAAAAGAATTACTATCGTAATCTATATTTTTTTTTAATGATTCAATAGATAATAAATTCTTTTTCTCTATTAAATCATTTTTGATTTCATTGACTATTTTTTCAAGAATATTCATTTTAAAAATTTTCAGAAAGATTATTTATTAATTTTGCTGCATTTCCATTTNTNATATTATTTTTAGAAATTTCAATTCCTGATTTTATATCTTTTGATTGACCNGAAATATATAATCCTAATCCAGCATTAAGGGCTACACAATCTAATAATTCATAGTTTGCCCCCTCAAATAATTCAATAATTTTAAAAGCGCTTTGTTGAGGAGAATTAACAATTAATTTTTCTATGGGAATTGATTTAAGTCCAAATTGANCTGGATTTATTTTATATTCCCTTAANGAAGCAGTTGATGTAGCTAGGCTTGCCAGTTTATCGGGTATTTTTTCCGTTGANGAACCTGGCCTGATTTCCCATACATAAGTATCACCTAAAATACTTGCTTCATCTAATCCTTCCATACCATGAACTACTAATGCTGTTTTATTTAATATTCNAAGAGCATTTGANATTTTATTTCCAGTNTNAATNTCNGNNACTCCAATCATCAAATATTTACAATTTGCAGGATTTGTAAGAGGTCCAAGATTATTAAATATNGTTTTGAAACCTAACTCTTTTCTTGTTGGCATAGCATATTTCATAGAAGGGTGAAATTTTTGAGCAAACATAAAAGCAAAATTATACTTGTCTAGCATTTCAATAGATTTATTAATATCTACATCTATATTTATATTTAAAGCTTCTAATACATCNGCACTTCCACTGTTTCCAGAAGCTGCTCTGTTTCCGTGTTTGGCTACTTTAATNCCTGAACAAGAAGCAACTAAAGCTGCAGTAGTAGACACATTAAAGGTTGATTGATTATCCCCTCCTGTTCCAACTATATCTAAGCAGTCATATTTAGTTTCTAATCTTAAAGCATTTTCTTGCATAGATTTTGCCATTCCTGCTATTTCATCTTCAGATTCTCCTTTAAGTGATAAAGAAGTAAGTATAGAAGAAAGCTTGATTTCAGATATTTTGCCGGACATGATTTGATTCATAAGACCGTAAGATTCTTCAAACGAAAGATTATTTTTATTTAATAATTTACTAATAATTTCAGTAATGTTTTTCATGTTATATATTTAAAAAATTTAATAAAATTTTTTCACCAAAATCAGTACCTATTGACTCCGGATGAAATTGTATCCCATACATGGGAAAAGTTTTATGTGCAATNCCCATCACNANACCATCTTCAGTCCATGCTATCTTATCAAAANCTTTGTTTAATGATTGTTCATTTATTATCAAAGAATGATAACGCATAGCATTAAAAGGATTTGGTACTTCTTTGAATATTTCATTATCATTATGATTTATTAAAGATGTTTTTCCATGAAAAATTGATGGTGCCTTTTCTATATCAGAATCAAATGTATAGCCAATAACTTGATGCCCCAAACAAACTCCAAGTATAGGTATTATTGGCCCAAATTCTTTAATTACATCACTACATATACCTGAGTTTTTAGGATGTGAAGGACCTGGAGAAATGATTATTTTATCAGGCTTTAAATCATGGATTTTATCTAAAGTTATATCATCATTTCTATGCACTATAGTATCTTCAAAATGTTTGGCAGCAATTTGATATATATTATATGTNAAACTGTCNTAATTATCTAAAATTAAAATCATTTTATTTAAATAAAAATTCTCCTTTTTCTGCCATCTCAATGGCTTTTAATAATGCTTCAATTTTATGCAAATGTTCCTCAAATTCCAATTCAGGTATACTGTCATACACTATTCCTCCACCTGATTGAACGGATGCTATCCCATTTTTAATAAACAATGTCCTCAAGGTTATTGCCACCTCTAAATTATCAAAAAAATCAAAGAATCCTATGGCTCCTGCATAAGGNCCTCTTTTATCATTTTCTAATTCAGATATTAATTGCATGGCTCTAATTTTTGGAGCACCTGATACTGTACCTGCCGGAAAACAAGACTGAAAAACCTCTAATGCTGATATATCCTCTTTCTTCTTACCTATAACTTTAGAAACTATATGCATGACATGTGAAAATTTTTTGATATCCATAAATTCNGTAACTGCCACTGTTCCTGGTTCACTTACTTTCCCAACATCATTTCTAGCNANGTCTACTAACATAATATGCTCAGCATTCTCTTTAGGATCAGCAATCAGTTCTTTTTCAATTTCCTTNTCCTCTAATTCAGTTAATCCTCTTGGTCTGGTTCCCGCTATAGGTACTGAAGTAATATTTTCATTTTCAACTTGAACCAATAATTCAGGAGAAGCACCTACAATGTAATGATCATCAAAATCCAAATAATACATAAAAGGAGAAGGATTCAAAGATCTTAAAGTTCTATATATCATAAATGGATGAACATCTGTTTTTTTGGAAATTCTCCTAGAAAAAACTGCTTGTATTATTTCTCCATCTTCAATATATCNTTTTATTTCTTTAACTTTTTCAATGAATTCTGTTTTAGATATATTTTCAGAATCTTTTTGGAATTGATTTTCAAAATTTGGATTTTGAAGATTNTTTGGTTGAGAGTTTAATCTGTTTTGAATATCATCTATTTTTTTATATGTTGATTCATATACTTCTCTAGAATTACCTTTTGAACAATCTGCATAAGATATAATCAACAATTTGTGTTTTAAATGATCATAAACCAAAAAATCTTTAACAAATAAAAAGCAAGCCTCCGGCAAATNCAATCCTTGATCATTAGGTAATTTTATATTATCAAAATATTTNACTGCATCATATGAAATATATCCTATAAGTCCTCCNAAAAATCTTTCCATCCATTCTGGTTTAACTACATTGATATTATCCAACAAATCAGATACTAAGTTGAGTGGATTCTTAAATCCGCTACCGCTATTCCCTGAATCAAACTTCTCATAACCGCCAATTCCAATAAAACTATATCTTGCAATTGATTCTCCTCCTTCCACNCTTTCTAACAAAAAAGAATTTGCTCCATTTGATACTTTTAAAAAAATAGATACAGGAGTTTCTAAATCCATATATAGTTCTCTTCCTAGAGCAATAAAACTCTTACCATCATATTCTTTTTCAAATTCTTTATAATTAACAATATTTTTCATTTATATAAAACCCATTTTATTTTTCATTTCCATAACTTTTGGTTCTGAAATAGAACGTGCATTTTCAGCACCAATTTCCAATAAACGGTCTAATTCTGAAGGATCACTCATGAATTCTTGATATTTAGCCCTAATTGGAGATATAGTATCAACTACTATTTCNCCAACTTTTTCTTTCAATACACCATAACCTTTTGCCCCTTCAAAATCCTTTTCCACATTCTCAACAGATTTTCCAGTTATTACCTTGTATATCCCTAATAAATTATTTACACCAGCTTTATCTTTATCTTCAGAAAATTTAATTTCATTACCTGAATCAGTTACTGCTCTTTTAATTGTTTTAATAATTTCAGCATCACTATCTAATAATCCAATTACACCGCCATCATTTTCCTGAAAACTTTTAGACATTTTTGATAAAGGGTTACTTAAATTCATTACACGTGCGCCTATATCTAGAACAACTGGTTCAGGTAAAACAAATGTCTCTCCAAACAAATTATTAAANCTTTGCGCTATATCTCTTGATAATTCAACATGTTGTTTTTGATCTTCGCCTATAGGTACCTCATTGGCATCATATAAAATAATATCACCTGCCTGTAATACTGGATAATCAAGTAAAGCTGCTGAAATACTATTTAATTTANCTTTTTTATCCTTATATTGAGTCATTCTTTCTAGCCAACCGAGAGGAGTTACACAATTTAAAAGCCAGCAAGCTTCAGCATGAGCTCTTACTTGGCTTTGTATAAAAATAGTAGATATATTTGGATCAAGACCGCATGCAAAAAGCATTGCAGCCAAACTCCTAGTATTATCTCTCAATTCTTGAGAATCTCTTAAAATTGTATGAGCATGTAAATCAACAATGCAATAAAAATTTTGCTTACCTTTACCTTGATTCTCAACCCATTGTCTAACAGCACCCAAATAATTCCCTAAATGCATATCTCCTGATGGTTGTATACCACTAAATACTCTAATTTCACTCATTATTTTCCCTAAAATTTAAATAAAAAAAACCGTCCACAAAGGGACGGTTTTACCGCGGTGCCACCCTTATTACTATCATAAAAACAATAGTCACTTAAACAGCTCAAAAAAGTAACGCTTCCTTACCTAAACAAATAATAAAATTATTGTTTCAGCTCACAGGTCCATTCTATATAATTACTCTAATTTGGATCACAGCTAGTTTTCACTATCCAAAATTCTCTCTTTAAAGTTTAAATATATATACTATTCTGATCATAGCCTTTATTATTTATCAAAAGTATAGTAGTCACAATCCCTTCTGTCAATTATCATTAAGTACATCAAATTAAATCATCTTTTTAATATNAATATATACATAATGAATACAAATCAAAATATATNTCTTAAAATAAATAAAAAAATTACATATATCAATTTNTCAGGAAGCAGAAAAAACAATGNAATTTCAAAGGTAATTAAATGAATAATATTTTAGATGGATTAAAAGTTATAGATTGTACACAAATACTTGCAGGTCCATTTTGTACAATGATGCTTGGTGATATGGGGGCAGATATAATCAAAATAGAAAAACCTAACGGAGGAGATGATATCAGAAGATTTGGCCCACCATTTATTGATGGGGAATCCGCAGCATTTTTAATGATAAATAGAAACAAAAAAAGTTTAGCTTTAAATATGAAAGACCCAAAAGGACTCAAAATTTTAACAGATTTAATCAAAAATGCTGATGTTTTTATCCAAAATTTCAGACCAGGTTCATTAGAAAAAATGGGGCTTGGATTCGATGATGTGATAAACAAAATAAATCCAAAAATAATNTATTGCAGTATTTCAGGTTTCGGAACAACCGGACCATATAAAGATCGTCCTGGATTTGATCTAATAGCNCAAGGAATGTCTGGACTTATGAGTTTAACTGGNACCCCAAACGGAGACCCTGTTAAAATTGGAGTTCCAATATGTGATCTAAATGCAGGATCTTATGCTGCTATGGGAATACTTGCTGCATACATAAAAAGGTTGAAAACTAATAAAGGTCAATTTGTTGAAACTTCACTATTAGAATCTGGTCTATCTTACACAATTTGGGAATCAGGAATTTATTTTGCAACAAAGGAAATATCTTCTCAAAGCGGAACAGCCCACAGACTTTCAGCCCCATATCAAGCATTTAAAACTAATGATGGATATATAAATATTGGTGCAGCAAATCAACCTAATTGGGAAAAACTTTGCCATGCTATAAACAAACCTGAATTTATAACAAAAGAAGAATATTTAGACAACTCNTCTAGAATGAAAAATATAGATCAATTGGTCANATTATTGAATNAAGAATTTGAATTAAGAACTACTTCAGAATGGGTAGAAATATTAATTTCTGCNGGNGTACCTTGNGGCCCNATTTTAAACATGCANGAAGTATTAAATCATGANCAAATNAAAGATAGAGAAACTGTAATANANTTAAATCATACAAAACTAGGTAAAATACAAAATTTAAGTTTTCCAATAAAATTTTCAGANAATCCACAAAGCTTAAAACTTCCTCCTCCTCTATTAGGTGAACATAATGATGAAATTTTAAAAGACCTTGGATATTCTGACAAAGAAATCAGTGAATTAAAATCAGAATCAGTAATTACTCAATCTAATTAAGATGCTCTTTCATAAATAATTTTATAATTTGAATCTGAAACATAAATTTTATTAATTAAATTAAGTTTGAAATCGTTATTATTTAGTATCAAATCTTTATCAATATTTTTATGCTCAGATTCTAACAATTTTTCATATTTATTTAAATATAATCGTAAAATACTAACATCAAATTTACCTTGAGCAGTATTGTTAAGGGCAGATACAAGTAAATTTTTTGCATTAATTAATGCTGAATTTCTTTTCATTTCGATTTTTTTAACTATTTTATTTAATTTCTTATTTATATCTATCTTGTGATTCTTTATATCATTATCAAACTGTTCATAAAATTTATTTTCCATATCTTTTGCAGGTATAGAATTAGCTACACAACTTCCATTATTTTGCCTACCGCCACACTTATAATATCTGTAATTCATTTCTTTAAATTTTGAATTTATATTTGACCACTTAATTTTTTTTGTCACTCCAATCATTTTAGAATTACAAAATTCACAATATAACAATCCAGACAATTTATATTTTTCAGGATTAATTCCAGTTCTTATAGGACTACGAGAATACAATTTTTTTTGCACATCTAAAAATACAGTATTTTTTATAATAGGATTATGCGAATTAGGGATTGATACGCCAAATCTTTTTACAGTCCCAATATAAACCGGGTTTTTTAATAAATCATATAAAGTGGATATACTCCAAAGGTTGTTTTTTTTGGTTTTATATTTTTTCTGGTTCAAAAAAGCAGTAATCTTTCTTATTCCATAATTTTTATTAATATAATAATCAAATATGTTTCCTACCACTTTTTTCTCTGTGGGATTTGGAGTTAAATACCCCAAATCATTAATATCATATCCGTACGGAACTCTTCCTAACCATTTTCCAGTTAAAAATTTATCTTTCATTTTTGATGTCACAAACGATGACCAATTATTATCTAAAATATTATTTGAAATATATCTATTAACAGTATCTTGATAAGGATCAGGAGTTACTTCATTCATACATAAAACTTTACATTGATAAAAATCAAACCAAAGTAAATGTCTAACTATTTCTATAATATCTCTACCCAAATCAGAAGAGTTATTAATTAATATAAGATATTTATTATTATTAACCTTTATATCTTGTTTCAATCTTTCAAATTCACTAAACATTGTAAGTCTAGTAGAATTGTTATCAGTATAAATATGGATTGGAGTATGGCCATTAAATTCGCAATATTCTTCAAAGTCAGATTTGATTTGTGATTTTATCTGCTTTTTATTTGAATTTGAAACTAAAAAATAACCAACACTTTGCATTTATATAAAATTGAGCTTAAATATATAACAATTTATTAGAACCTTTTTTTAATAACAATTACAATTAATACAAAGTACAAATTAAATAAATTTATAATTTCATGAATGATAAAAAACAAACACTTGTTTTATTTAATACATTAAATAAAACATTAGAATCGTTTAAACCTATCAACGAGATAGTAAAAATTTATACATGTGGACCTACCGTATATAGAGATGCTCATATAGGAAATATGAGAACTTATTTACTATCAGATACTTTGAAAAAAACCTTAATTCATATAGGTTATAAAACGCTTCATGTAAAGAATATTACTGATGTAGGGCATATGAGGCAAGAAATGTTAGATCAAGGTGAAGATAAAGTAATTGCTGCTGCTATCAAAGAAGGCAAAACACCACAAGAAATAGCTTCATATTATACTGATAAATTTTTAAAAGATGAAAAATCTTTAAATATTAATCCACCTGATTATATGCCTAAAGCAACTGATCATATTAATGAAATGCTTGAAATGATTGATATTTTAATCCAAAAAAAAATCGCATACGAAGTAAATCAAAATGTATATTTTGATATTTCAAAATCTAAAAATTACGGGATATTGTCTGGCAATATCAACAATTTAAATACATTAAATAATGAAGAAATTGATCCTAATAAACTTAATGCAAGAGACTTTGCTTTATGGAAATCGGCAGATAAAGACAGGTCATTAAAATGGGCAAGTAAATATGGTCCCGGATTTCCCGGATGGCATATTGAATGCTCAGCAATGTCAAAAAAATACCTGGGTGAATATTTTGATATCCATACCGGAGGTGTAGATAATATTTTCCCACATCATGAAGGAGAAATCGCTCAAAGCGAAGGTTGTTTTTCAAAAAAACATGTCAACTATTGGGTACATGGACAACATTTACTTTCTGAAGGAATCAAAATGTCTAAATCAAAACAAAATGAATATTTGATTTCTGATATTACATCAAGGTCAATGGATCCGTTAGCCTTTCGCTATTTATGTCTTATGACTAATTACAGAACAAGATTAAATTTTACTTTTTCTTCTCTACGAGCAGCTCAAAAGGGATTGAATAAACTAAGGCATTTATACTGGTTATATCAAAATGATAATTCAGTACCACTACCATTCAAAACATCATTAAATATGAATTCCATAAAAATATGGACAAAAAAAATAGATCTAGCATTATTAAATAATCTTAATACTTCAAAAGTATTGTCTTCATTATGGGAATTAACTAAATCAAACTTAACTAGTAAAGAAAAAGTATATATATTTGATTATATTGATCCTGTATTATCTTTGGATTTTAAAAAATACCACGAAAAATTTAATTTAACTTCAATACCTCAAATAGAATATAAAAAAAGAGAACAATTTCGTAAAGAAAAAAAATTTACATTGTCAGACAAAAAGAGGAAACAATACTACAAGCAAAACATAAAATTTTTTGACAGACAAAATGGAAATTTCCTTGTGAAAAAAATGTCAAATTTCGAGACAGATATAAATACTAATCATATTTCTGGTTCTACCGATGTAAGATCATTATTACATTCTAAAAACAAAAAAAAATTATCTGTCTGCCTAATTGCAGATGAATACCTTAAAGATTTTAACAGATGCTTGAAATCTGTTATAAACAATGTGCCAAATCAAATCTCATATGAAATTTTAATTGCATTTAACGGAGTAAATATAAAAAATCAAAACCAAATAAAATCTAATTACAAATCAAATGGAAATCTTAAATATTTCTATATAGATCCAGCATGCGGAGCAGGCGCAGTGAGAAATATTTTAATAAAACAATCTACTGGAGAAAATTTGATTCTTTTAGATACCAGTATAGAAATAACAGGTAATATCTTCGAAGAAATAATCACTGATTTAAAAGATCAAAATATAGGTTTAACAGGCCCGTTCGGTTTAAAAACAAATGATTTAAATCATTTCCATGAAAATTCAATTAGTAAAGAATATGTAGATGCCATCCAACTATATTTACTTGCATTAAGAAGAAATACTTTAATGAAAGTCGGATTATTCAGGGAAAACTTTAGGTTTTACAGGAATCTAGATATAGACTTTTCATTTCAGGTTAAGAATGAAAACTTTAAATTACTATCTAACCCAAATATACCTATAAAAAGACATGTTCATTCAGTATGGGAAAATACACACGAAAAAACAAGAGATGAATTAAGCAAGGATAATTATAAAAGATTTCTAACAAAATGGAAAAATTATAAACATTTATTAATTAACTAATAATGAAATTATTAATTAATGCAAAAATCTTTCCTAATATTCAATCTAAATCAATATTAATCAAAAATAATATAATTAAATTTATAGGAGATTTAGATGATATAAATATATCATCTAAATCATTAAATATAATTGATTGCGAAAATAATTCTGTATTACCCGGTTTCATTGATTCACACATACATTTATTTGAATCAATTTCTAATTTGGAAAGTATAGATTTATCTGAAAAATTATTTAACACTCGTAAAGATATCGAAATATATTTTAAAAATTTTACTGATCAAAAAAGTCATGAAGTATTGAAATTCCATGGGTTCGAACACAGAAATATAAAACAAAAAATTAATATAGAATTTTTTGATAATTTAAATATATACAGACCTATTATTATAAAACATAGAACTGGCCATTTAATTTTTACTAATAAAAAAACACTGAGTTTCTTTGGATTTGATAAAAATGAAATTGAAAAATATTCTAATGAATATCCAATAAATTCTAAAGAAATTCATAAAAAAATATATAAATCATCTACAAATTATAATTTTGATAAAAATATTCATCAATACAACTCAAGATTACTTAAATATGGTTATACAACATTAGTGGAAGCAGGAGCAATGAATGATGTTGAAAAATTCAAAACTATTCAAAAATATATAAATAACAAAATAATTGATCAAAATATTTGTTACATGCCAGGGGCTGAAGAAATACAAAATTTTAGCGAAATAAAAAACAATAGGAATTTATATCTTGGACCGACTAAATTCATGTTAGAAGAGAAATATGATTTTAATAAAGTTAAAAATATATTACACAAATATTTGGAATCCTATAATAATGATGCTGCTTTCCATGCAATAGATTCAGAAACTA
>NZNN01000032.1 GCA_002694895.1 Chloroflexota bacterium | reverse complement strand
GCAGCAAATGTATTGAGAACTTCAGGAGTTAAACCTGCAATATTCGCTTTTACAGCTGACTTTACGAAAGGTACTGTGACAATACTTGTGGCCAGATTCTTAGGTTTTGATAATATTTTTGTTTTAATGATTGCATCCAGTACAATACTAGGCCATTGGAAATCTGTATTTAATAGGATGAGAGGTGGTGATGGCTTTGCAACACTCGGAGGGATTACTTTAGTAATGTATAGTTTCCCGGGAATGATAGCTGTTGTATTCGCATTTGTAATAAATTATTTTTCAAAGATTTTTAAATATCCATCTACACTTTGTATTCCTGGCGGGTATTTAATTCTTGTTTTTTATACAAAGAATATGAATTCACAGATTATTGGAATGGGAATTTTGTATTCTTTGGTTTTTCTTAAATCTAATTCAACAGTGTTTAAACAAAAATTCAAAAGTATTGTCTGATGAAAGTATTAGTAATTGGCGGAACAAGATATATGGGGAAACTTCTTGTTCAAAATTTATTAAACGAAGGTCATGACGTTTCTATTATTTCAAGAGGAAATCAACAGCCAAATTGGTGGAATCAGATTAAACACATAAAAGCTGACAGATCAAATAAAATAGAATTGGAATCAGGATTAAAAGGGATGGAATTTGATTGGGTTTTTGATTCCCAGGCTTATAGAAAAGAACATGTTGAAGATTTTGGTAATCTTATGAATGGGCGTGTAGGTAAATATTTGTTTGTAAGTACTGGTTCGATTTATAGTAAATGGGACTATGGCACTCCTGAAGAAGCATTATTAGATTTTGAGTTGAATATTCCATTTAAAGAAAATCAGGTAAATTGGGATGACTTGCCATATGATTATGATCCTAAAGAATTAGAATATGGCGCAAGAAAAAGACATTGTGAAAAATGGATAATTGAAAATTTTGAAATGCCATATGTTATTATGAGAATACCAGCCATCATGGGAGAAGATGATCCTACAGGTAGGATTTGGTGGTGGATTCAAAGAATTGCAGATAATCGAGGGATTGTAGTACCAAGCAAAGTTGAAAACCCTTTTAGAACTCTTTATTCAGGTGATGCTGCTCAGGCATTTTTAGATTCAATGNAATCTGATAAAACTATAAATCAAGTTTATCANATAGCATCACATGAAATATTTACTCCACGTAGCTGGGTNAGAATATTATCCGGTATATTGAATACTGAACCGAAGATATTTTTNNTTCCTAGCATTTTCGCTGAAAAACATTTAGGAGGANTANATGAAAATGGTNNNGNTGATAAATATTNCCCNCCTTTATTGAGAAAATANCCATATATACATGATTTATCTAAAGCTGACAAAGATTTTAATTTTAAAACTACGAATGTAGAAGATTGGTTAACTAAAACAGCTGATTATTATTTGAATTTATCAGATGTTAATAATTCTAAAGGATATGAAAATAGGGATCTTGAAATTAAACTCGGTACTGAATGGGAGAGTAGGTTGGTAAATCTACAAGATTTATTTGAGTCTGAGTTTTAATTAATAGGGAATACCTGCAAGAAGAATAGCAGCATACATACATTTCCATGCTTCTATATAATCGTCTGATTCAAATGAAATAACCTGCCTTGAATTTCTTTTTATACCCGGCATCATGCTAACCACATCTGCCATAAGATCACTTGCAAATTCTACAGACATTTTTACTGGAGTTTTGTATTTTATTGGCTTGAATTCCTTATAATTTTGAACACATTCAGTAGCTCTGCTTTTAATTAATTTAAAAGTTTCATTACCTGATAAATTTTTTGCTGAAAATTTATTAATAGTTTCTTTAACAGGAGCTCCAATTATATTTGGAATAAGATTTTTTGCATCATTTACAATATCTGAATCTCCTGCTATCAAACCTATTGGCACGTTATAATATCCTGCTATCCCAGCATTTATTTCAAATTCTGAAGATGCTTTGTCATTAATATAAAAATGCTGAACTACACTTGATCCTCTTATGGTGTGACTTAATATTCCTTTTTCACCCGGCCTTGAATGATAGCCTATACACATTGATATATCTGGATTATCGTCAACTCCTTGCATCATCCCCAATGGTTTAGGGGAGCCACTAATTAATTCTGCTCTTTGATCGAGCATATATGGAAGNAGNTTTCTCATAGAACCATGACTATCATTTACNACTACTGTTGTTGCACCTGCTTCAAAACTACCCTCTATGGCCGCATTTGCTTCCAAAGTCATAGCCTTCCTCATCATATTATAATCATACCCTTTTTGCCCTGTTTGATCATTGTGTACAACACCACTTACCCCTTCCATATCAATAGATATATGAACATTTATACTCATAATTAATCCTTCTTAATTTTTAAATGAATAATAATTTACGCCAGTTTTCTTTTTTTTCGAAACACCTTCTTTTATTGCTGCTGCTGCTATGTTTTCTGACACACTTTTGACTACATTTTTATCAAATACACTTGGAATAATAAAATCNGAACTTAATAATCTCCTGGGAATAACTGATGCTATTGCTTTTGCAGCTGAAATTTTCATTTTATCAGTTATAGTTTTTGCTCTTACTTCAAGGATNCCTTTAAAAATTCCNGGAAATGCTAGAGAATTATTTACCTGATTAGGATAATCAGATCTTCCGGTAGCCATAATTTTTACATTTGCAGGTATTAGTTCTGGCATGATTTCAGGAATTGGATTGGCTAGGGCAAATACTATACTTTGAGGTCTCATTTTTTTTAACATTTCATTNGATACAATATTAGGGCCTGCAAGGCCTATAAAACAATCTGCATTTTTTAGTGCTTTTTTCAGATCTCCTTTGATATTTTCAGGATTAGTCTTTTCAGCGAAATTCTTTTTATATATATTATCATTATAATTTCTATCTTTTGAAACTATTCCTTGCCTGTCTATCCCAATTATGTTTTTCACTCCATAGTCCATTAATATATTTGAACAGGCTATCCCTGCTGCACCAACTCCTGCTATTACAACTTTTAAGTCTTTAGGTTTTTTGTTTACTATTTTTAATGAATTTATTAATGCAGCTAAAACAACAATAGCAGTACCATGCTGATCATCATGAAATACTGGTATATCAATTTCTTGTTTTAATCTTTGTTCAATATAAAAACATCTTGGAGCACTAATATCTTCNAAGTTGATCCCGCCAAAACCTGGGGAAATGGCTTTTACAATATCAACTATTTCATCTTGATCTTGAGTGTTTAAACATATAGGCCAGGCATCTACATTAGCAAAGTTTTTAAGAATCATTGCTTTACCTTCCATAACAGGCAAAGCTGCTTCTGGGCCTATATTACCTAATCCTAATACTGCACTACCATCAGTTACTACTGCTATAGTGTGACTTTTAGTTGTTAGAGCCCATGCTGCTTCAGGTGTTTGATGAATATGAGATGATATTCTTCCTACTCCTGGTGTATAAGCTTTTGACATATCATCTCTTGTAGAGATATCAAAAGTACTATTTACTTCAATTTTACCCCCAAGATGTAGTAAAAATGTTTGATCAGAAACATTTTGTATATTTACTTNATTCAGAGTATTAAGTTTTTTAATTATTTNTTCAGCATGATCATTNCCTTTAGTATTTATTGTAAGATCTCGTACAATAAATTCACCTTCAATAGATACAACATCAATAGCTGACATATCACCGCCATTATTGCTTATAGTATTAATAATTTTTGCAAGCATTCCAGTTGTGTTCGGGTATTTTGCTCTTATAGTAATACTATTTGCTACTCCTGGTTTTATATTTTTACTAGCGCTCATAAATTTAATTTTAGAAATATTTATAAAATATTATGATCTGTATTATTTCTGGCTATAATCAAAGACAAAGAATTATTAGAATCAATATTTGATAATTTATGGTTTAATTTTTCTGGTATATATATAAAATCTTCTTTAGAAATACTAATATGAGAGTCTAATTTATTGTTTGAAATAAANAAACCNTTTCCTGAATTAATAAAAATTGCAGTTTCANAANCAGAATGTTTGTGTGGAATTGTACTAATTCCTGGNGATAGTTCAATTTTAGACATATAAATTGCTTTTGAATTACTAGTATTTTTNGANACACCTATATTTACTTTTNNAGTTTCAGAAGATTTGTTTTCGGTGCATTGAGAATGTATCACAGTGCATTCATTATTTTGTTTGAAATTTTTTGAAAGTTCGTTTTCATCTTTTATTTCCTGAACAATTTCAGTTGGCTGATTTCTTGCAACTAATAATAATAATGGGTTTTTATTACTTATATTTATTGGTTTGTGAGGAGCATCTGGTGGGACNTATATAAAATCTCCTNCTTTTATTTTGTTATGTTTATCTAANTTNTTNCCTGCNACAAATATNCCTTCNCCTGCAAGAACNTATATNGCACTTTCNCAATTTANNTGTAANTGCGGTGAAGATGATTTACTNGGNGGTATTTCTGCTANNGCNANNTGTATGTTTTTAGAATTAGANGTTTCTTTTGCTACNCCNGCTATTCTAGTCATGTCACCTGATGATATTTCAGTATATCTTTCATATGGCCTGATAATTGTAGTCACATGTTTGTTCATTTATATACTCCACAATTTATATTATCAAAATACAAAATTATTTTGTGTAAAAATTGAGAATTTTATATTTTTTTCTCATCTTTTAAACTGATTGTTAGAATAAAAGTAATTATTGATAAAAGTGTAGGTAGAATGAACGCTTTACTGATAGAAGATATATAACTTATGGTATCAGGGTCTACGTTGTTTAATTCATTGCTTGATAAGGATAGAAATACTAGGACTAAAGCTGTTGAAATTGATATTCCAATTATATTTCCTGAAGTTCTTGTAAGGGTCAAAAAAGCGTTTACGCTACCATAATTATTTTCTTTCACAGAAGTGAATATATAACTTGTGTTTGCCGTCCCGAAAATACCCATTCCAAGACCCTGGAAAGCATATGCTACCATCACAAATTCTTTATTTAAAATTGTTGCAAAAAGATATAATGAAACAGATATACTTAAACACATTGCTCCAACGATTCTTGGAAAATAACTACCCATTTTATCTGACAACTTTCCTGCAATAGGTCCTGATATTGCCATCATCAGAGGGCCTGGTAATATGTATATACCTGTTTTTGAGGATGATAGTCCGTAGCCATCTATTAGTAAAAAAGGTGAGAGATAGTATATAGGTGAATTAGCTATAAATGATAAAAATCTTACAACGCTACCCAAAGAGAAGCTTTTGTGATCAAATAATTTCAGATCAATTAATGGATTTGATAATTTATTATGTTTTTCCCATAGAATAAATAGAAATAGAAATATTACTGTCATTGGAATTCCTATTATTAACCAAGTGGCATTCCAATTAGAGGTTGTATACATAGATATACTTATAATTAAAGAGGAAAGTGATATTGTAGATAGTACCGTTCCTTGCCAATCAAATTCATAGTTTAAGGTTTTGGTGTTTTTTGGATTATTTAGTTTTATAAATATACTGAATAAAAAGCCTAGAATAGTAATAATTGATACAAAGTTAAATATACCTCTCCATCCAAAATTGTCTATTATATAACCTCCGATGACAGGGCTTGCTATAGAGCCAATCCCAATTATAGACATAAAAATCCCTAAAGAAGTTCCTCTGTCTTGTTTTTGGAATAGTTGTATTATCATAGCCATTACGTTGGATTGGATTGCTGCAGAACCTATCCCTTGTAATGATTTAAATAATATAAGTGTTATTAGTATTTCTGACCTACCAGCTAAAGTTACAAATATTCCAAAAATAATCAAACCAATAAGGTATATTTTTTTGCTACTATAAATATCAGCTAATTTACCCATAGGTAATAAAAATGAACTTGTTGCCAAAACAAATGATATTGGTATCCATTGGATTAAGGACAAATCAATATTTAAATCATTGCTAATAGTAGGCAATGCTAAATTTAACATAGTATTATCTACGAGTTCAGCAAATTGCCCCGAAGCTATTCCAATAAATGAAATTATCAGTTCTATCATAGGATGAAATTAGCTGATTAATTCAGGTTCAATAATTGTTTCTTGGATAATATTTTTTTCTAACGAAACTTTATATCCTTTTGAACCGATTTTAGGGGTGATAAGTTTGATTAATTTATTATTTATATAATGAGCTCCAACATAGTCATCTAGAGCTATTCCATCAGATAGTATTTTATTTTTGATTAATTTTTCGTATGTAGGTCTACGATCTTCTTCGCCATTATAGTGTGGGCATGCACTCCCTTTTAAAAACCCCAATCCTGTATTTAATTCTTTTAACATCGTTCTATTATTAACCCCTAAACCGGGACTGACTAATGATGATGAGGGACCAAAAGAATCAGTTACACTGCATTCATACCAGCAGATCATTCCCGCACTTGCTCCAGTTAATACAATTCCATTTTGCCAAGCTTTTTTTAATATTTTATCAATTCCGTGAATTTCCCATATTGATAACATATTTGCAGTATTTCCACCTGATACTTCTATAATATCTTGATTTAATAAATAATCTTCCAAGTCTCTTTGGTCTCTGCTAAATAAAGGTAAATGACTAGCAATTGCTCTTTCAGAAGGGAACACTCTGTAAAATCTTTCTATTGCAAAAGCAGAGTCTCCAACTGCAGTTGGAATAAAAGCTATTTTAGGTTTTTTCTTACCAGATGCATTGATTTTATAATTATCAATTGCAAGATTAAATTTATCTAATCCAACTCCCCCTCCGCCAAGTGCAATTATTTGAGATGATTTTTTAGCAGTCATTAGTTCTCCTTATTATCTTTTTGGCTCTCTTGTCCAAAAATTACAATTTTGATTTTCACATTTTAACCATTTAAATAATTCGGGATTGTTAAATTCTGAATTAGAAATATTTTTTATTACCTTATAATCTACTTCTACCAATAATTTATTACTTTTTGTATCGCATACAGGACACATATTTGATTGATCAGAAATATTATTCATATTTGGAAAAATCAAAATTTTCTTTAGTGATAAATTCTACAAGTGCCGGCTTTCCTGATTTGGTAATATTGATTGCTTCTTTTAGCGAACTTACAATTTCTTCAGGCTTTTTAACTCTTATACCCCATCCACCTAATGCTTCAGCAACTTCTTTATAATTTCCACCCTGTGAATGCGATTTGTATTTTTCTATTGCAGTTGGCATTGTAGGTCTTTCTATAGCCATTGCACCGTTATTTAATACAATTGTAAGTATCCCTATGTTATTTCTTACTGCAGTTTCAATATCCATCCCAACCATACCTATAGCAGCATCACCCATAATGTTTATACATAATTTTTTAGGGTTTGCTAGTTTTGCCCCCATGATTACTCCTAATCCATATCCTAGTTGAGTAGTTTTACCCCATCCAATGTAAGATTTTGGGACAGTGCATTCCCAAAAAGGGATTATTTGGTCCCTTGGACTACCAGCATCATGAGTCATGATTGTATTATTTAGATCTACTGTGTGCATCAAATCATTTACAACTCTGTATGGGTTAAGAGGAGTTTCATCAGAGTGTAACTTGCTTTGCCATTCTTCAAGCCATTCGTCTTTTATGTCTTTTATTTCTTGTCTTATATTTTTGCTGTTATACTTATCAAAATTAGTGACTTTGTTATTTATGCAAGAAATTAAATCTTGTAAAACAAGTTTGGAGTCTCCTATCAGGCCATAATGAGCGTTATAATCTTTGTTAATATCGAACGGGTCATTAGTAGAATGTATTATTGTTTTACCTTCCGGGATATCTCTTCCGTANGGTGTTCTTGTTAAACTTGTTCCTATAGCTATCACAACATCAGATTTGTTAAGGAAATGATGNATCATTTTTGTTGTTGAGACAGCNGATGNTCCTANNGATAGGGCATGGTTTTCAGGNAAAGAACTTTTNCCTGGCATAGTAGTCATTACTGGTATATTNAGAAGTTCAGCNAATTTTAATAACTCTTCTTCTGCATCTGAATACATAATTCCNTGACCTGTATACAAAACTGGATTTTTAGCATTAATGATTANNTCAGCTATTTCATTAGTTTCTGATTGATCAGGTCTGNCTAAATTTNTTTTAACAGGATCATAATTTAATTCATTTAAATTTTGATCCCATATTTCAGCAGGTATTTCTATTAATACAGGTCCTGGCTTTCCTGTTTTTAATGCATAAAATGCTCTTTTTAATATTTGTGGNAGACGATTTATATCATTTACCTGTGCCAACCATTTAGTTACATTGGAATAATTGTTTGTAGAAACAAAATTTGGAGAAATGAAAGATTTATTTAAACTTTCTCCCCCTGGTATTATAAGTACGGGTACATTATCTGCGAAAGATTGAGCAGCTCCTGGGAAAGAATTTTCAGCTCCTGGCCCTCCTTGCATAGCAAATACTCCAATTTGGTTTCCTCCTGTAGATCTGCTTATTCCATCAGCAATTGCAACCCCTATTCTTTCTTGTCTGCACATTATAGGTTTTATATTAATTTTTGCACAAGATTCAATTAATGAGGTTGAGGGGAAACAACTTAAAAATTGTATATTTTCTTTTTTTAATATTTCTGCTAATAATTCTGATCCATTCATTTGTTTCTCCGATATTGAAATGATATAAGTTAAAGTAACAGAACTTTTTTAATAAATCAATTTTAAGGTTGTGTTTNATACTAATTTATAGCATGATTGGTATATATAATGGGGAGCAATTGCTGAGAGGATGCTAGTTCATCGACCCTGAANCTGATCTGGATAATGCCAGCGTAGATTCTCCATTAATTAAAAAAAAATGGAGNGATTATGCAAACGTATTCATACATAATTGTTATTNTTGTTTCACTGTTTTTTTTCGGAATAGTTTATTGGAATTTTCGGAAAGTCAAAACTTCACTTGAAGATTATGTTGTAGACAGAAATAATGTTAATTCATTGACATCTATAAGTACATTAGTTTCTTCTATGCTCGGAGCTTGGATTTTATTTAGTCCATCTGAGGCGGGTACTTGGTCAGGAATTAATGGTATATTAGGTTATTCTTTTGGACANGCTTTACCCTTTGTAGCTTTTGCCTTTATTGGTAGTCGTATTAGGGAGTTGATGCCATCCGGACATTCTGTAACAGAATTTGTGAAATATCGTTATGGATCTTTAGGCCATACCTTTGTTGCAATAATATCAGTTTTTTATATGTTAGTTTTTTTATGCGCTGAACTTACTGGTATCTCTTCTGCGGCAAATTTGATTGGAGGAATTCCTAATTGGATAACTGCATTAATAATTGGTTTATGCGCATCTACTTATGTTGTTGCCGGGGGAATTAAGGCCTCTATATTAACTGATAAATATCAGTTTAGATTTATATTACCTTTAATAATNATTGGTGTGTTAGCTATCTATTTTAATAGCTCTGTTACAAAAGAATTTAATAATCTTGATCATAATTTANTCTCATTTTCTAATTGGACAGGAGGTAAATTTGGTTTAACTTTGATGATAGCCATACTATCTGCAAATATGTTTCATCAAGGATTATGGCAGAGGATTTATAGTGTTACTGATAATAAATCTTTAATAAAATCTTTTTCAATATCAGGNATTATTGTGATCCCGGTAGTTTTTATATTTGGATTTATTGGTATCTTGGCTGTAGGAATTGATACTGCTTCTAATCCTTCAATAGCTTTGTTTGATACTATTATGAAAATATCTCCTCAATGGGTGATATTGGTTTTTCTTGTTTTGGCTGTAATGTTGGTTGCAAGNAGTTTGGATACTTTGTTTAATTCTATATCGAGTATTATTGGAACTGATTTAAAAGATTTTCTTTCAAAAGATTCAAATTCTCCATTTANAATTTCCCTGAGTCAGGCTGTGAAAATCACTCCTTACTTATGTTTGATTCCAGCAGTAATTATAGCTTCTCAGGGATATAGTGTTCTTTATTTATTTTTAATAGCAGATATGGTATGTTGCGCTATTTTATTTCCGGTATTTTTTGGCTTGTATAGTTCTAAATTTAATGGGAATGATGCAGTAATTTCAATGATAACAGGATTAATTATAGGTACATTACTTTTTCCTAATCCAGATTTGGGAACATTTGAATGGTTTAAATNAATCCCATATTCTGGAGATTTATTTGCATCTTTTTATATGTCATTTATATCTTCAGNNTTAATTTCATTTNTATTATTTGTGAAAAACCANATATCTTCTAAGCCAGGTTTTGTTTTTTCATCATTAAATAAAAATATATCTGCATTAGATTAATTATTAATTCCTTTTTATTGATTGAAAAGAAATTGATTTATTATTAATCTATTTTTATAAATTTTAGGTGAAATAACATGGAAAGACCGATAAAGAAAGATCCTGGTACTCATTATACAAAGTTAGATACGCCAAGTTTGATATTGGATTTAGATGCTGCTAACACCAATTTAACTTTGATTAGTGCTAAATTAAATTCTTTGAAATTAAAAGTCAGATGGAATGTCAACTCACACCTTACTAAAGATATTCTTTCTTTACAAATGAAAGCTGTCCCTAATACTAAGGGNATCTCAGTAACAAATATTTCTCAGGCTTCAATTTTCTCTTCTTTAAGCGATGATATTATCGTAAATAATGTTGTTTTGTCTGAATCAAAATTATCTTCAATAANGGATCTTAATGCATCNCCTGTATATAGTTCAATATTNCAGTTAAATAAAATNAAAAGTATTTATTNTGATGNTTTATATATAAAAATCAGAATTGATTCAGATTTCNAATTCGAATCTGATATTATCAATTATTTATTGAATGAAAATTATTCAATAAAAGGAATTATTTTTGAATTTTACAAATATGAAAAATCAAAAAGCCATGTAGTCCAAAAGTTTTTGAATAATTATCCATCAACATTGAATATAACAGATAATTTTATAGCTTCAGGTGATATTGCTATTGATGATTATGAAAAATTGGACCCTAACTTTACTGAAATTATAATTGATAAATTNCCNTTAACAGATATNGATTGNATTGNATCTAATCCNNANNTAAANGAATCTGTAAAAGTTTTAACTACTGTTTTAAGTAAACCTGATTCAGAGCGTATAATTTTAGACACAGGGCAAAAAGCAATAAATATTGATTATGGATTTCCAAAAGTTAAAAATATTCAATCTNCCAAAATAGGATACCTAAGTGCTGAGCATACTAATATCGAATTAAATGATAAAGACCACTCTGCATTAAATATAGGAGATAAAATTGAACTTATTCCAAGTGATATATCTTCCATTATGAACCAATTTGATTTTTTATCAGTAGTTAGAAATGATAAATTAATTTCAANTTATGAAATTACAGCAAGAGGAGCTTATAAATGATGATTAATAAAATAGGTACAAATTTAAAAGATATAGAAACTCCGGAACTAATTATTGATTTGGATATTTTAGATGCAAATGTNAATACTGTTTCTAAGGCATATTCTGATTCACATTTGAAAATGAGAGCGCATACTAAAAATCTAAAAAGTCCTTATTTAGCCAGAAGACAAGTAGAGGCTGGTGGGAGTAATGGCGGAGTTTGCACAGCTAAAGTTTCAGAAGCCGAAGTTATGGTTGAAGGCGGGTTTGATAATATTTTAATAGCAAACCAGGTNGTTTCGGATGACAAAATTGAAAGACTGTGTAGCCTTGCAAAATTTGCTGATATGAAAGTTGGTATAGACAATATTGACAACTTGAATAATCTGTCAAAATTTGCGATAAAGCATAATGTGATATTAGGCGTTTTGGTTGAAATTAACACTTCAATGTTTAGGTGCGGTGTTAGATCTTCTAGTCATGCTGTAGAACTTGCAAAACGAGCAGTGGATCTTGAAGGTATAATTTTTAAAGGAGTAATGAGTCATCAGAGTATAAAAGGTTATACTACTGAAGAAGAAAGATGGAAGATAGGAGAAGAGTATCTTGATATTTGCCTTGAATCTAAAAGAGCAATAGAGGAAGCTGGGATGGATGTAGAAATAGTTTCTACTGGTGAAACTTTTACTTTTGATATTGTTCTTAAATATCCCGAAATAACTGAGGTCCAAGGAGGAACATATGCATTGATGGATTTGAATTATCCTTATATGCCATTTGATATAGCCGTAAAAGTTCTTAGCACGATAGTGGATATAGATNATAACAAAATTACTATTGATGCAGGTAATAAATGCATAGCCTCTCCAAATAATGCAACTCCATTAATTGAAGGAGTAAAATCTGATTTGGTAGAAATGGGCTTAGATTATTCTATCCATAAAATATTAGATGATAAGAAATATACTATTGGCGATAAAGTTTATTTATTGACTACCCATGAAGATGGACTTATGAATCGATGGGATAAATTTGTCGGAATTAGAGAGGAAATTGTTGAGGGATCATGGGATATATTAGGCAGAGGTTGCCATCACTAGNCATTTTATTTATTTCTGTTTCTAAGTTTTTTGGTTCCATATATTAATCCNGCAATTAATATCCATACAGGNGTGAATACAAATATGAAAACAATCACACTNACTAAAAATTGACCAAATGATGACAGTGCTTTAATTGCATCTAGNGCTATATCTCTNGTGTTCCAGCTNGGATCATTTATTGAAACCGGGTTTGGAATTTCTTCCATATAAATGTGTACTAATGAGGTTACAACTGAATTCTCTATAAACTTAAATCTTCCTTTTAAACTGTCTATTTCAGCTCTTAATCTTGACAATTCTTTTTCAACTTCTACAATCTCTTTTACGGATTCTGTTTTGTCTAATAAATTTTTCAATCTNTGTTCTGAAGATTCCATACTTGTGATTTTAGCTTTAACATCTATATATTCNTCNGTGATATCTTGTGTNTATATACTTTCNTGNTTTGTTTCATTNGCATNCNCTTTTATTTCTTTTAAAAATTNATCCAATGAATCTGANGGAACTCTGACTGACATATTTGCAGTTTTAATTTCATAATCACTATTTGGGGTATTAGAAGATGAATTAACAATATANCCACTATAAGAATTTGTTTTTTGAGTAATGAAATTCATGGAATCATCTAAAGATTTAACTTTAATTTCTAGTTGGGCGTTTTTTGATATCTTTCGTTCAGAGATATTTGTTAATTGATCTGACCCCTGACTTCCTGGCGAACTTGATACTTCTTTTGGCATTAATGAAGCTGATTCAGAAGAGCTCATCATTCTAGGACTGCTCATAGACTCATTATATTCAGGTTCGTCTCCTCCACAAGCAGCGAAAATTATGAATAGCATTAATGGTGCTAGTATGTACTTTATATATTTAGATAATTTTTTCATATAATGAAATTATCACACGAGATGTGATTATATAAAATACTTTATATAGTTACTTTTCAGGGATTTCTCTTAAATTTATTCAATATTTTTAGTAAATCTACAATTTCTTGAATGCACTATATATAGTATATTTTGATGTTTGATATACAAATAGTTGTATATTTGTGTTTAAAAGTAAAAAAACATATTGCACAGCTAGAGTATATATATTATTTTTGTGGAAGATTTTATGTCTTTATCAATTTTATAGGAGGTTTGATATGGCAGATAAGATTAAAAAAGGTGATTGGAGTGCACAGACTACAGCAATATTACTGATAGTTGCTCCAATACTTGTTATGTTATTTAATAGTTTAGGTCCTGTTAATTCTGCGAATGCATTTGATTTTGGTTTTAGTCCAGATAATACAGCTGGTGTTATCGCTGCTGTTTCTGGAAATGAAAGCAATGCTCAGTTATTTGGAGTACTTTTGGTAATAAGTTCTTTACTTATCCCTTTGGGTGTCAGTGGTATATCTCGTATTTGCCAGGATGATCCTGGGCGTAAATGGGCAGCTTTTGGATTTATGTGTACAGTGATATCTGTATCAATTTGGGCTGTCACTAACGGTATTACTGCCGCAATGGCTGATGCTGTATCAAGTTTTGGTCAAGCCTCTGCAGCCGGAGCAGCCGGAGCAGCTGCAGCCGGAGCAGCCGGAGCAGCGATTGCTATTATGAATGGCATAGCTCTTGGTTCACATCAGATGGCTACCATGATCTTTATGATAGGTAATTTCAGTTTAGGAATTGGTATGTCTACTAGTGGAGCATTTAATTCTATTTTATCCAGATTAATAGCACTTACTGGATTGGTTAGTACTATATTAGTTTTAGTATTTCCTTTAAGTTCAGATCCGGGTTTTGCAATCGTTGGTATTTTATTTTTAGTGATTAGCATTTTATGGATCCTCACAGGTGTAACTATGCTAAGAGCAACCAGATAAAATTATTAATTATTTAATTTCAACCAATGATTCTAGTTAAAATCATTGGTTGAAATTTTTGTGTAAATTCTAATGTATTGGATTCAAAAAGAGAAAGATGATCAGAAAAGATCAGAACAACTTCATGAAGGGGAAGGTTTAATAGGAAGAAGGGCATTGTTTAAATCTGAGAGTAAACTACCTGTAGATATGGAGGTTTGGGAATTGGCACCTGGAGTTAGTGAAGGTGATCATATTCATGATAAAGACAGGCCTCTTGAAGAAATATATTATATTTTGGAAGGGGAGGGGGTAATGACAATAGAAGGAGAGGAGATTTCAGTTTTTAAAAATGATGCGGTAATGGTTCCTCCCGGGGTAGACCATGGATTATTTAACAATAGTGATAAAATTTTGAAGTTAGTAATTATATGGGGTAATGCGATTTAAAAGATTAAATCCTTTCAAAGTATCTGTTTTTTTCCCAGTCTGTGATGATTCTTTCAAAAGCAAATTTTTCGGTTTTAAAAAAATGTAAATAGTGATCTTTTACTTCCTGATTAAAATGATCAGAAATGAATTTACTGTCGCTAAAATATTTTAATCCTTTATCTATATTATCAGGACAAGATATTAGCGATGTATTTGTATATGAATCCCCTTTGGTAATTTCCGGTGGTGATATTTTGTTTTCTATTCCATTTATTCCTGCTGCAATACTTGCGGCAAAAGCAAGGTAAGGATTGGCATCAGCGCCAGGAATACGACATTCAATTCTTAGGCTATTTTGTTCTCCCACTATTCGAAAAGTAGAAGTTCTGTTATCTAGGCTCCAACTTATTTTTGTAGGAGCAAAAGATTCTGAAACGAATCTTTTGAATGAGGCTGGATAAGGGGAATAAAACATGAAAATATCTGGGGAATATTTCATCCATCCACCCAAAAACCATTGAAAATGATCAGATGATTTCAAATCACTTTTTACTGTTTTGTCATAGAATAAATTTTTTGAGTCATCTAAATCCCATAAACTTAGATGAATATGCATGCTTGATCCCGCGCTTTTTTCATTCCATTTTGACATAAATGTTATGGACATATCGTTTTGATAAGCTAATTCTTTAGCTGCTTGCTTAATAATTACATGTTTGTCTGCCATATCTAGAGGATCGGAATATTTAACATTTATTTCTTGTTGCCCTAAATCCCATTCACCCTTTGTACATTCTACTTCTATTCCAGAGTTACTTAATGTATTTCTTAATTTTGCCATAAGTGCTTCTTCAGAACTTGTATTAAGTAAGCTATAGTCTTCCCTGAATCTGTTGCTGGGATTTAATCCAATGTATGATTTTTCTTTTGCTTCTTGATAAGAATTATCAAATACATAAAATTCTAATTCAGAAGCTAATTTTATTTTATATCCTTTTTCTTCTGCAATTTTAATCTGTTTTTTCAATATTTCTCTTGGTGATGCATTTACAGGATTATGATTTTTTTCAAGGTCACATAATATAATGGCTGTTTTGTATAACCAGTCTGCGATTCTTATTGTATTTAGATCAAGTTTTAGATGGAAATCTCCATATCCCTTTTCCCAACTGGTGATTTTATATCCTGAAATGGGTTCCATGTCTATATCAACTCCGAGAAGATAATCACATGCATGGGTGCCCTCATCTAATACACTTTTTATAAAGAATTTAGAATCAAATCTTTTACCCATTAGTCTGCCGTACATATCCGGGAAAGCTGTAATAACAGTTTCTATATCATTATTTTGTACTAATTTAATTAAGCTTGATTTTGAAATAGTATTATTTATGATTTTTCCTTTTTTCAAATTCTAATTTAGATTTATTAAATTGATCTGCATCTTCTAAAAGTGTAAGTGCTGTGGCAGATATACCTTTAGATATAACAATAGCATTATCATGAGCCAGATCACTTATAGAAGCTTTTTCCATTTCAGTTGAATGACCTGCTACCGGTTCTTCAGAGACAGCAAAATTAAAAGCATAAGAAGGCATTTCGTGGCTCACATTTCCAAAATCTGTGGAAGCTCCACTGCCAAATCTGTTTAAAGGCTGTGATGTAAGTTTGATTTCTAATTCTTTCAAAATATTTTTTCCGATTTTCGCCATTGTTGTATTTGGAATTACATGTTTATACCCAGGTTCATTTTCTCTGATTTTTAATTCAGCTCCTGTCATAAGCGCTGCTCCTTTTGCGATATTATCAATTTTCTCCCTAATATATTCTACGTAAGAAGAACTTCTTGATCTCATTAGTATGTCTGCTGCGGCAAAATCAGGAACTATATTTGGAGCCATACCGC